>JBMSJE010000011.1:0-34479 GCA_049418605.1 Sediminibacterium sp.
CTTGTTTTGTTATGCGCTGGATTGGTATGGTTTAAATGAATAAAGTAAATTTTTTGCTTGACAGATAGTTGTTCATTTTTAAATAGGGATACGGTTTCAGTTATAAATGGGTGCGGTACCTCTTTTATAGGTCTATTAATTTCCCCTTCTTCAAAAAATGTTCCGTCAATAAATGCATAATCAACCGCTTTTACTTCTGCAATAATATCTTTTTCCCAGATTTTCCATTTGTCAATATCTGGGATATATAGAGCCGATTTTTTATCGCCCATAATTTTAAAGCCTACTGTTTCTGAAAACTCATCTCTGTGCGGAACAACAATGGGTATCACAATGAGCCCTTTATCCAACGTAATAGGCGTTTCAGATTGAAGAGGCCTTAATTGGATATTTCCTAGCGTAACAAGTTGACTCCATGGCCCATTGTTGGTTAAATAACTGATAAACCTAGGCATAGCATATACCGGTATTTTACTAGCATTCATGCCTTCTTTACCAACATACATCAGACCCGTGTAATGTCCACTATGCGCATGTGTAAGAAATATGCCATCGATACTTTTAACACCCGTTGTTGAAGATAAGCATTGATATTGAGCAGTAATATCTGGCGTTGCATCAAATAAATAATTCTTTTTATTTTTTGTATCTGTAACCCCAATGCTCGCAACAAAAAATCTACCTTTTAAATTTTCACAACAACTTTTATGACAGTTAATTTGTGGCTTGCCGGCATCTTGTGTAGTACCTAGTACCACAAGTGTTTGAGCACTTGTAAGTGATATAAAAAAGAACAAAAAAATAAAAAAAATACTTGATTTCATCGGATAAATTATTGCATGTTTAATCAACACTTGTTAAATGTAATCATATTTTTTCTTACATTGTAACACTTTAATTTAAGTCTATGGAAGTACATCATTCCCATCACCACGGTGGTCATCAACCAAAAAAATGGAAAGAGTATATTACTGAGTTTCTAATGTTGTTTACTGCTGTAACTTTAGGATTTTTTGCCGAAAATCAGCGTGAACATTATATCGAACATTTAAGAGAGAAACAGTATATGCAAAGCTTATATGAAGATCTCAAAAAAGACACTATCGAATTAAATTCTCTAAAGCGTGTTTACACGAAGCAAATGAAGATTATTGACACAACCATTAATCTTTTAAAAATGGGTGAATGGAACGATGACAACCTCAATAAAATTTATGTTTTAAATTTATCAACTCTAGGAAATAGGGGGCTTAATTTAATGGAACGTACCAGTGTTCAATTAAAAAATGCGGGTGGTATGCGGCTAATTAAAAATTCAAAAATTAGTGATGAAATCGCCAATTACTGGCATTGGCAGGAATATGCCAAGGCATATGGTGCCACAACAGAAGAACTAAAACTAAAGGCTCGAGAGCGTTCATATAATATTTTTAATCAATTTTATTACAATGAAATAAGTAGAAACGAAATCAAAACGACAAAATCGGGTGCTCAATTAATGACTTATGACAAAACTGTGTTAACAGAATATGCCAATAGGCTGTCGCACATCAAAAATTCAATTAAAAATCAGCAATTGTACCAGTTAGATCAAATATTATCTTCGGCTACTATTTTGCTAAATGATTTAAAAAAGGAGTACGAGGTTAAGTAGTTTTAAGACTTAAATATTTAATTCGTGCATATTAATAAAAACTTGCTCTGCTTTACCATTCGGGTGTTTTGAAATAATATTTTAAGTATATTGTTTATCAAATTACTGCGTTTAAAAGTAGTAAAATAAACAACTATGGCATTACCGGCAACACCGTCAAATAACAACTCCATTAGTAACCCAACCAATAACTGGCTTTTTCCGTTTATACTGGTTACTAGCTTGTTTTTCTTTTGGGGTTTTGTACACAACCTAGACCCTATTTTAATACCGCACCTCCGTAAATCGTTTCGTTTAAATGATTTGCAATCGTCACTCATTGACTCATCGGTATTTATCGCCTATTTTGTAATGGCGCTTCCTGCCGGATATGTGATGCGTAGGTATGGCTATAAATCTGGAATTGTGGGTGGCCTTATGTTGTTTGCACTAGGCTGCTTTTTATTTTTACCCGCAGCCGATACCCATCAATATATTTATTTTTTAGGTGCACTTTTTATTATCGCTAGTGGCTTAACTTTTTTAGAAACAGCGGCTAATCCATACGCAACCATTATTGGTCCTCCAGAAACAGCAACACGTCGTTTAAATTTTGCGCAATCATTTAATGGGCTTGCGGCCATGGTAGCTCCTATTATAGGTGGTCAGTTTATTTTGTCTGGTACAGAAATGTCTGATGATGCCTATGCACAATTATCTCCTGAGGCGCTTAATAATTATTTGACAACCGAAGCGCAAAGTGTAAAAACGCCTTACCTTATTTTAGGTATTCTTGTTTTACTCGTAGCTGTTTTATTTATGTTATCAAAACTACCAGATGTTAAAGAAGGCGATGATAACGCAGCAGGTAACAATCCGCTCAAAGCATTTAGACACAAGCATTTGACATGGGCGGTAGTAGCACAATTTTTTTATGTTGGCGCACAAGTTTGTGTAGGTAGCTTTTTTATTAAAATGGCCAGAACCGGAGCCGGTATGGATGAAAAAACCGCTGCACAATATTTAGGTTGGGGTTATGGTGCCGCATTTATGCTCGGAAGATTTGTAGGTACATTTTTAATGGGAAGGTTTGCTTCTGAAAAATTATTAAGTGCTTATGCGCTCATTAATATTGTTTTATCTGCGTTAGCTATTTTTGGATCAGGTATTATTGTAGTGTACGCGCTTATTGCTATTGCATTTTTTATGTCTATTATGTTTCCTACCATATTTTCACTCGGCATTAAAGAAGTTGGTGCCGATACAAAGATGGCATCTAGTTTAATTGTGATGTCAATTGTTGGTGGCGCGTTTTTGCCACCGGTGCTTGGAATTATTTCTGATGCAACAGGTAGTATTCAAAATGGGTATATTGTACCACTTCTTTGTTTTGTTGTTGTGTTTTTATTTGCAACCAATGGACATAAAGTAAAATCTGTATAGTACCCATGACTACTGTGCCACCAAAAAGATTAGTGATAGAGATGCATTCCAAAGACAATGTGTTGGTGGCGTTAACTCATTTAGCTGCGGGTCAAATTGTGGATTACCGTGATGAGCAGTATACGATTCTAGAACCTATTCAAAGCAAGCACAAATTTTATACGAGTAACCTTGCAAAAGGTGCTTCTGTATTCATGTACGGCGTTTTAGTTGGTACTACCCAACAAGATGTTGCCAGAGGAAGCCTTGTCACTCCGGCTAATTTAAAGCACGCAGCAGAACCTTATGCATACCGTGAAACAAATTTTTCATGGCAAAAGCCCGATGTTTCACAATTTGCCAATAAAACTTTCAATGGTTTTGTACGATCAAACGGTCAGGTAGGAACAGCCAATTATTGGTTATTTATTCCTACCGTATTTTGTGAGAATAGAAATTTAGATGTCATTAAAGAGGCCCTACATCACAAACTCGGTTATGCAGTGAGTGATAAATATAGTAAGTATACCCAGTCGCTTTTAGAAGCATATGAAAAAGGAGATGCGATTACCAATATCAATTTTTCTCCAAGTAATACGCCTCAAAAAAACCGAGTATTTAAAAATGTGGATGGCATTAAATTTTTAAACCACAATGGAGGTTGTGGTGGAACAAGAGCTGATGCAGCAACATTAAGTGCCTTACTTGCTTCTTATGCAAATCATCCAAACGTAGGTGGGATAACAGTTTTAAGCCTTGGCTGTCAACACTTGCAAGTAGAGGATTTTAAAAATGACATTAAAAAAATAGCACCTGATTTTGATAAACCACTTTATATTTTCGAACAGCAACAATCAGAAAGCGAAGAAGAACTCATTGCATCTGCCATCAAAAAAACATTTGAAGGACTCATTGAAATCAATCAATTTGAAAGACAGCCTGCACCTTTAAGTGCGCTTACACTTGGCGTAAAATGTGGTGGTAGTGATGGGTTTAGTGGTGTTTCTGCAAATCCAGCTGTGGGATATGCTGCTGATTTATTGGTGGCCCTTGGCGGTAAAGTTTTACTGGCAGAGTTTCCTGAATTATGTGGCGCCGAACAAGATTTAATTGATCGTTGTGAAACCAAGAATGCTGCAAACAAATTTATAGACCTGATGCGCAGCTATGATGCCCTTGCGCATCAAGTAGGTTCTGGATTTCACATGAATCCTTCACCGGGAAATATCAAAGACGGTTTAATTACCGATGCTATAAAAAGCGCAGGAGCTGCAAAAAAAGGAGGGACATCTCCAATTGTTGATGTGCTGGATTACACAGAGCAGGCAACTAAACCCGGCCTTAGCCTTGTATGTACACCAGGCAATGATGTAGAAGCGACCACTGGAAAGGCAGCAGCAGGTGCCACCCTCATATTATTTACCACCGGACTTGGAACGCCAACGGGCAATCCTGTTTGTCCGGTTATTAAACTGGCCACTAATTCATCTCTTGCAAAAAGAATGAAAGATATTATTGATATTGATTGTGGTCCTATCATTAGTGGTGAAAAAACCATTGAACAAATGGGTATAGAAATTTTAGAATATTGCATTAAGGCAGCTAGTGGAGAAGTGACTCCAAAAGCTGTGCTTTTAAATCAAGACGATTTTATACCGTGGAAGCGCGGCGTTTCTTTATAATTATTTTTTATGTTTTCATTAGTTAATAAAAAAGCAGTTATCACCGGTGGTGGTAGTGGCATTGGAAAAGCAATTGCGGTAACATTTGCAGCAAGTGGTGCAGCAGTGCATGTGTTAGAGCTAACCACAGAGGCTGGGGCAGATACGGCTGCAACTATTAGGGCAGCGGGAGGATCCGTAACGGTACATGCTTGTAATGTTGCGATTAAAGATGAGGTTAATAAAGTATTTGCATCAATTGGTGCCATTGATATTTTAGTGAACAATGCTGGCGTTGCACATATTGGCAAAGCCGATACAACACCGGAAGCAGATTTTGACAGGGTGATGTCTATTAATGTAAAAGGCGTGTATCACTGCATAGCTGCTGCTATACCAAGTTTTCGTGCTAATGGAAGCGGTGTTATCATTAACATGGCTTCTATTGCTGCATGGGTAGGACTTGCCGATCGATTTGTATATTCTACGGCCAAAGGTGCTGTTATGGCCATGACGCTTTCTGTTGCAAAAGATTATATGCATGAAAATATAAGGTGCAATTCTATTTCACCGGCGCGCGTGCACACACCTTTTGTGGACGGATTTATTGCAAAAAATTATCCAGGTAAAGAAGCGGAAATGTTTGAAAAATTATCTGCATCACAACCTATTGGTAGAATGGCACAGCCTAACGAAGTTGCTGCACTCGCACTTTATTTAGCAAGTGATGAAGCTTCATTTATTACAGGATGTGATTATCCAATCGATGGTGGATTTATAAAACTCAATAATTAAATTTTAGATTAAAATAGAACAAGCAATGAAACTTATAAGATTTGGACAAGAAGGACATGAAAAACCGGGCATCATTATAAATGATATTTGGTATGATGTATCTGGTGTGGTAGCTGATTATAACGAAGCTTTTTTTGCAAACAATGAAATTAATAAATTACAAGAAGCGGTTGCCGGGGGTAAATCATTTCCAGTAGTAGAGCCTACTACTAGACTTGGTTCTGTTGTTGCGAGGCCTTCAAAAATTATTTGTATTGGCCTTAATTATGTAGACCATTGTCTCGAAACCAATGCGCCCATTCCAACTGAGCCCGTTTTGTTTTTTAAATCTACCACGGCACTTTGTGGTCCCAATGACGATGTGGTGATTCCAAAAAATAGTGTAAAAACAGATTGGGAAGTAGAGCTTGCATTTGTGATAGGTAAAAAAGCTTCTTATGTAGAGGAAGCAAACGCACTTGATTATGTGGCAGGTTACTGTTTACACAATGATTATAGTGAAAGAGAATTTCAATTAGAAAGAGGTGGACAGTGGGCAAAAGGAAAAGGTTGCGATACGTTTGCTCCACTTGGACCATTTTTAGCAACCCCAGATGAAATTGCAGATGTCAACAATTTAAAAATGTGGTTAACCGTAAATGGTAAAACCTATCAAAATAGTAACACGTTAAACCTGGTTTTCAAAATACCTTTTTTGGTGCATTATTTAAGCCAGTTTATGACACTTTTACCGGGCGATGTTATTAGTACAGGAACCCCTCCTGGCGTAGGTTTGGGGATTAAACCAGAGCCAGTTTATGTAAAGCCTGGTGATGTTATTGAACTAGGCATTGAAGGACTAGGTACTAGTAAACAAACAGCGGTTGCGTATACAAAAAAATAAAAACATGGCAGCACAACAATATTTTTTAGCACTCGATTTAAAAGATGATCCTGCATTAATTGCGGAGTATAAAGCATACCATCAAAATGTGTGGCCAGAAATTATTGAAAGCATTAAATCTGCTGGCATTACGTGTTTGGATATTTACTGTGTTGCCAATCGTTTATTTATGGTATTAGAAGCCGATGAAAATTTTTCTTTCGAAGCAAAGTCAGCGGCAGATGCTGCCAATGAAGTGGTTCAAAAATGGGAAACATTGATGTGGACATACCAGCAGGCAATGCCAGGATCAAAGCCTGGTGAAAAATGGGTACTATTAGAAAAAATATTTACACTTCCTCAATAATATAATATGGAATTAGGACTTTCAAATAAAGTGATTATTGTGTCAGGAGGCGCTAAAGGCATCGGTAATGGCATTGCTAAAGTATTAGCAAAAGAAGGTGCTACCGTTTGTATTATTGGGCGCAGTGCTGCTGATAATAAAGTAGCTGTCGATGCCCTTATAGCTAATGGAGGAAAAGCATTTAGTGTAGTGGCTGAATTAACAGATCCAAATGCATGTAAACAGGCGGTTGATACCGTACTTGCAACATACGGAACTATTGATGGGCTTGTCAATAATGCCGGCGTCAACGATGGCGTGGGTTTAGAAAATGGAAGCTATGAAGGATTTATAGCGTCACTACATAAAAATTTAGTACACTATTATTTATTAGCGCATCATGCATTACCTGCACTAAAAAAATCCAAAGGAGCGATTGTAAATATTGGGTCTAAAACTGCCGAAACGGGTCAGGGTAATACGTCTGCATATGCAGCATCTAATGGTGGCAGAAACGCGTTAACCAGAGAGTGGGCGGTAGAATTACTAAAATACGGCATTCGTGTAAATGCTGTTATTGTTGCCGAATGTTTTACGCCACTCTATGAAACTTGGATAAAAACCTTTGACAATCCCTTAGAAAAATTAGCAAGTATCACAGCAAAAATTCCTTTAGAAAACCGAATGACCACTGATATTGAAATTGCAAATATGGTTGCGGTATTACTTTCTGAAGTATCAAGCCATACCACTGGACAACTCATACATGTTGATGGTGGGTACACCCATTTAGATAGAGCACTTTTATAGACATTTTTTGGATACCTAAATTACTCCGAATGAATTTTAAAAAATTATTTTTTGTTAGTTGCCTTATAATATTGCAGCTAACTGTATTTGTGCGTGCACAAGATTGGTTAATTGACGCTTCGCCTTATAAAGCGGCTATCACACAAAAGGGTAATACCGTTGAATTAAACAACGGACTTGTGCGACGAAAATTTACCATTGGTGCTAATTTTGCTTGTACCGATTATACAAATTTAACCAATCAACAACAACTATTACGAGCCATCAAACCAGAAGCACGTGTTGTATTAGATGGTATATTGTACAATGTGGGCGGACTCGTGGGTCAAAAAGAAAATGGATATATTTTACCGGGCCTTGCAGATACATTAAAAGCCGCCGCCAACGATTTTAAATATGTTTCGCATAAAATTGCTCCTCTCAAACCATTTTTAAATTGGAAAAATAAAAGTTGGGCGCACCATACAGCCGCACCAACCGGGCAAGCATTAATTGTTACTTACGCGCATCCATCACAAAAACTTAATGGTATAAAAGTAGAAGTGCATTATGAACTCTACAATCATTTACCACTCATTGTTAAATGGGTTTCTATTTTAAACTCATCCAATACACCCCATGCACTCGATAGGGTTGTTAATGAAGTGCTAGGGCTTGTAGAAGAAGAAAGTGCAGTAGTTGGGACCCCCGAAGAAATGAAAAAACAGCATGGCATTTACTTGGAAACCAATTACGCATTTAACAATGCCATGCGTTACGATATTAGTGATCAAACTACCCATTGGAAAACAGATTCGGTCTATACCTCGCAAGTAAATTATAATTATCAAACACCCTGCCTTCTAGAAATTTATCCTGAAAAGGCCCCTGGTATTGACTTACAGCCCGGTGAATTATTTAAATCGGTGCGTACTCACGAACTGCTCATGGATAGTTATGATAGGCAGCGTAGAGGTCTTATGATACGAAAAATGTATACAGCTGTTGCACCATGGACCGCGCAAAATCCAATATTCATGCACCTTGTTAGTAAAAATGACGAGGAAGTAAAAACAGCCATTGATCAGTGCGTAGCTACTGGTTACGAAGCGGTAATTTTAAGTTTTGGTAGTCACTTAAATATGGAAGACACCACACAAAAAAATATTATGCGCTGGAAAGGATTAACAGATTATGCGCACACACGTGGCATATTATTAGGTGGTTATTCACTATTTAGTAGTAGAAGAATTTCTGATGAAGACGATGTCATAGATATTAAAACCGGAAAACCTGGCGGCGCATTTTTTGGGAACGCTCCTTGCTTTGGAAGCAAGTGGGGCCTTGGGTATAGAGAAAAAATAAAAAACTTTTTTACTAAAACCGGGTTTGATATTTGGGAAAATGATGGTCCTTATCCTGGCGATGTTTGCGCTTCAACAACACACCCAGGACATAAAGGATACAATGATTCGCAGTGGCGTCAAATGGAAATTCAAAAAGAATTATACCACTGGTTAAATGAAAGAGGCGTGTATATCAACGCTCCCGATTGGTATTTTTTAGATGGCACCCACAAAATTGCAATTGGCTACCGCGAAGTAAATTTTTCATTACCACGCGAACAGCAACGCATATTAAATAGACAAAATATTCATGATGGCACCATCGAAAAAACAGCGTCTATGAGTTGGGGTTTTGTACCATTAACCAACTACCAAGGCACCGATCCAAGAGCAGTGCTAGAGCCACTTTCGGAGCATTTAACGGATTACGAGCAACTCATGATACAGTATTATGGGGCGGGTGTACAGGCCTGTTATAGAGGTCCAAGGCTATATGATACAGAAACCACCAGACAAATGGTTGCGCGTACTATTAACTGGTATAAAAAATACCGGTCTATTTTAAATGCAGATATGATTCAGCTTCGAAGAGCTGATGGTAGAGATTGGGATGGACTCATCCACGTAGACCCTAGTTCAAAACAAAAAGCGCTGGGTATGTTGTACAATCCAACCAAAGAAAAAATTACCAGAACCATACCGGTACCACTTTATTATACCGGTTTAACTACAACCGCAACACTTGCACTTAAAGATGATAAAGCAACCGCAAAAAAATACACCTTAAATAGAAATCATGAGCTATTGCTTACTGTAACCATCGACCCAGAAAGTTATACCTGGTTTACAGTAGAATAGTTTAGCCAGTTAAATTAGCCTTTCAACTAAGTTTTTTGGAAATTGATTAATTATTTAGGAAATTACCCGTCACAAAATCACCATTTATGAAAAAGCTCCTTTCCGCATGTACATTTTTAGTAATTGCTCTTTGTTCAAGCGCGCAAAATATTGACATTGCGAAGCATTTTAAAGGTTTAAAACCTAGAAGTATTGGCCCTGCTGGTATGAGTGGCCGTGTTACTGCCATTGATGCGGTATGGTCTAATCCTAATATTATTTATTTAGGAACGGCTAGTGGCGGTGTTTGGAAATCTGAAAATGGTGGTGCTAGTTGGAACTCAATTTTTGATGAACAACCTATTTTAAATATCGGTTCTGTTGCTATTACACAAAGCAATCCAAGTGTGGTTTGGGCTGGAACCGGAGAGGGTAATCCTAGAAACTCTGTGAGTTTAGGAGAAGGTATTTATAAAAGTATCGATGGTGGTAAAACATGGAAATGTATGGGTCTAGAAAAAACTAGAAACATACACCGTATTATTATTGATCCAACAAATCCGGATGTAGTATATGCTGGTGTAATGGGTAATCCATTTGTTCCACATCCAGAAAGAGGTTTGTATAAAACAACAGATGGTGGACAAAATTGGAAACTAATTTTACACACCAACGACACGAGTGGTGTTGGTGATATGGTGATGGATCCTGTAAATCCAAATAAGTTATTTGTAAATATGTACCAACACCAAAGAACACCATGGAGTTTACAAGGTGGTGGAAAAGGAAGTGGATTTTATGTTACATATGATGGTGGTAAATCATTTAAAAAGCTAGGTAAAGAAGACGGGTTACCTGACGGAAACCTAGGCCGCATAGGCATTACAGTGGGTCGTAACGATCCAAACAGAGTTTATGCACTTGTAGAAGCAACAAAAAACGGTTTGTATAAATCTGAAGATGGTGGTTTAAAATGGGAGCTTGTAAATAGTGATCCTACGGTGGTGACCAATCGTGCATTTTATTTCCAAGACATCGCCATTGATCCAACCAATGAAAACAGATTGTACAATATCAATCAAATGATTACAGTGAGTGAAGACGCTGGAAAGACATTTAAATCTGTTATTCCTTATAGCGGTATTCACCCAGATCACCACGCTTGGTGGATTCATCCACAAAATGGAAATTTTATTATTGATGGTAATGATGGTGGAATTGGAATTTCAAGAGACCGTGGTAAAACATGGCAGTTTGATGAGAAATTACCACTTGGACAATTTTATCATATCAATGTAGACAATAAAATTCCGTACAATGTAATGGGTGGTTTACAAGATAATGGAAGCTGGCATGGTCCTGCATACGTTTGGGTAAACAGCGGCATTAGAAATGCATACTGGCAAGGTGTTGGTGGTGGTGATGGTTTTGATGTAGTTCCAGATGCTGAAGATGCTAACTGGGTATATAGCATGAGTCAGGGCGGTGCAGTGGGCCGTTATAATATTGCAACAGGTGAAGAGTGGAGCATTCGTCCTCCAAGTCCAGCACCTGGCGTTCGTCAGCGATTTAATTGGAATGCAGCGATTGCACAAGATCCATTTGATAAAAAAACAATTTATTATGGTTCTCAATTTGTAAACAAGAGCACAGATAAAGGTGCTTCTTGGACACAAATTTCTGATGATCTAACAACACGCGATAGTGCAAAAATGGATCAGTCAAACAATGGTGGTTTAAACGTAGACATTACCGGCGCCGAAAATTATTGTACAGTTATTTGTATCGAACCTTCTGCAAAACAGCAAGGTGTTATTTGGGCAGGTACCGATGATGGTAATGTTCAATTAACGCAAGATGGTGGTAAAACATGGACCAATTTTAGAGGCAAAATCCCTGGAATGCCACTGGGCGCATGGGTTCCACAAATTCGCGCTTCGCGTTTTAATGCAGGAGAAGCTTTTGTAGTAGCCAACGATTACAGAAGAGGCAATATGAAACCTACTGTTTTTAGAACCACCGATTTTGGAAAAACATGGACTAATATTTTAGAAGATAAAAAAGTAATTGGATATGCGCTTTGTGTTTTACAAGATCCAACACAACCAAATTTAATTTTTGTTGGAACAGAGCAAGGTTTATGGATTAGCCTTGATAACGCTGCTACATTCCAACAATTTAAAAATGATTATCCTTCTGTTTCTACCTATGATTTAGCGATTCAAGAAAGAGAAAACGATTTAGTGATTGCCACTTTTGGTAGAGCGCTATATGTATTAGATGATATAGGCGGCTTAAGAAAAGCAGCTGCAAATATGGGTAAAGTGTTTTCAAATAAAGTAACCGTATTTAATGCGCCAGCGGGTTATCAAGCACACCGCAAAAACGCCATGGGTATTGAATATAGCGTTTGGGGTACTTATGAGGGTGAAAACAAAAAATCAGGATTACCTATCAGTTTCTTTGTTCAAAAAGCAGCGTCTGATACTGGCAAAAATGCAATTGGTGACACCGCAACACTTCGTTTTTATGATGCTACCAATACACTTGTAAGAACTATTCGTTCAAAAGCGGACTCTGGTTTTAATAGATACTTTTGGGGTATGGAAGGCCGTGGACTTCGTGCAAGTGGCGGCGGCGGAAGAGGCAGAATGGGTGGCGGCGCTGGATTTGGTGGTGGTGCGCCTCAAGAAGCACCAGGTTTACCAGTAGATCCAGGAACCTATAAAGTAGTGGTAAGCGTTGGTCGTAATTTTTCTGATAGTACCATGCTTGTTGTGAACGATGACCCGTATGCACCAACTTCTAAAGAAGTGCGTGATGCGATAAGAAAAGCTAATGCAAGACTTGATAAAACCACCGAAAAACTAAATACCTTAAATGAGCGTATGACAGAAGCGGATGGCATCATTGCTAAAATTGAAGCCAATTTAAGAGACATGGATAAAAAAGCAGCGGATACGATTCGCAAAACAGCAAACACTGCTAAAGATGAATTAAAGTCGATTAGAGAAATGCTTAATGGTAAACCACAAACCAAACAAGGTTATGGAAATATTCCGCAAGTAACCGTAAGCAGTGTGTTTGGAGAGGCACGAATGACAGTAATGGGTAAGCCGGTAGCACCAGGTGCTCAGGAAGATAGGCTAATTACATTTGCTGAGCAAAAAGTTGGCGAAGTAATTACACGTGCTAACAAATTTTTTGATGGCACTTGGAAAACATTGAGAACACTTGCAGAAGCAACACCAGTTAAGATTTTTAAGGATTATAAAACAATTGAATAAATAAATTTAACACCCTAACAAAATTTCACAATCATAACTAGAAACCATTTATGAGTTCATTAGCACTATCCGATAAAATAGTTTTTGTACTTTATTTTTTAATGGTTGCTAGTTATGGTTATTGGGTGTACCGTAAAAAAAAGGATACCGTTTCAGCATCTCAAGACTTTTTCTTAGCCGAGGGATCCCTTACTTGGTGGGCTATTGGCGCATCTTTGATTGCCTCTAATATTTCTGCAGAGCAGTTTATTGGCATGAGTGGCGAAGGTTTTTTTGTGGGCGTTGCCATTGCAGCCTATGAATGGATTGCAGCACTGGGTTTAATAATTATTGCCGTTTGGTTTATTCCTATTTATTTAAAAAATAAGATTTATACCATGCCTCAGTTTTTAAAAACGAGGTATAACGAATCGGTGGCACTTGTAATGGCTATATTTTGGTTGTTACTTTATGTGTTTGTAAACTTTACTTCCATTTTATATTTAGGTGCTGTTGCCATCAATGGTTTATTAGGTGGCGATTATTTACACCTCGTGATGATTGGACTTATGATCATGGCTCTAATTATTACGCTTGGCGGCATGAAAGTAATTGGATACACTGATGTTATTCAGGTTGCTGTTTTAATAATTGGTGGTTTTGCCACCGTATATATGGCATTACAAATTGTAGACCAACGAATCAACCATGTAATAGATGGTAGTGCACTTGCAGGATTTAATACCTTGTTATCGCAGGCACCAGAACACTTCCATTTAATTTTACCCAAACCCAATAATACCGATATGAGTGCTGCTGGGCAATTGGCAAGAGATAAGTATATTATCTTACCAGGCATTGCCATGTATTTTGCAGGCCAATGGATTTTGAATTTAAATTATTGGGGTTGTAATCAGTACATCACACAACGTGCGCTAGGTGCACAATTAGAAACAGCAAGAAAAGGTATTTTATTTGCTGGCTTCATGAAATTATTTATGCCTGTTATTGTAATGCTTCCTGGCATTGCAGCATTCGTGTTGTATAAAAATGGTCAGCTAGCAGGTTTTGAAGGTGGAAAAGATGGCGCCTACTCTGCGATACTTGCTTTTTTACCAGCTGGTTTAAAAGGGCTAGCGATTGCTGCACTCACCGCAGCAATTGTTGCATCACTTGCTGGTAAAGCAAATAGTATTTCAACCATTTTTACATTGGATATTTATAAAAAATACATCAACCAACAGGCCACCGAAAAAAAGTTGGTATGGACTGGCCGTTTAACCGTATTTATTTCAATGGTTATAGCGGTGATATTTACTTGGAAAGATTTATTGGGTATTGGTGGAGAAGGTGGTTTCACATTTATTCAAAAATATACTGGCTTTATTAGCCCGGGTGTATTTGCTATGTTTATGCTTGGATTTTTCTGGAAGCGAACTACTGGCGCAGCAGCAATGACAGGGTTGATCACCGGATTTTTATTGGCTATATTTTTTAATAGTTATGCTATTCCTTTGTTTGGAACCGATAATATCATGTACACGGCATACCTCAATAAAAACGGCGCTTACGAAATTCCGTTTTTAATAAATATGGGTTGGTCGTTTGTGCTTACGATACTTATAATGGTGATTGTAAGTATGGCAGGACCAAAAGTGAATCCGAAAGCATTTGAAATTGATGCTAGCATGTTTAAGGTAAGCAAATCAACACTCGTACTGATTGTAATCATACTCATGTTGTTAAGTGCCCTGTACGTTAAATTCTGGTAGTATTATCTAACATCTTTTGCGCAGCCACATCCACCTTTTCTTTGGTAGCCAGGCTTTAATACGCTGCAGGCAGATGCAGAAACAGCGACCATAAGCGTGATGATAATTATTTTAAGAAGACTGTGTTTCATAATTGAATACTAAATTACGTAAAAATTTAGCCATTTACCATCAAAACAGAGGCGTCCATACAACGAATTTTAATAGCCCCACTCGATTGGGGACTTGGACATGCGTCTAGGTGTGTGCCTATTATACAGGATTTGATAGAAAAAGGGCACACCGTTACCATCGCAGCAAATGGTGCACAAAAAAAATTATTACAATATTATTTTCCTAATAATAGCTATGTAATCATACCTAATTATAATATCAGGTACAGCAAAAAAGCTTGGTGGCTTCCCATTGCTTTATTTTTTCAGTTACCGAAAATGGCATTGACTATTTATAAAGAACACAGGTGGTTGCAAGTACATGCAACAGCCTATGATCAAGTTATTTCAGATAATAGGTATGGCCTTTTTCATGCTAGGCTAAAAACTACTTTTATCACCCACCAATTAATTGTTAAAGCGCCCTTTGCCTGGGCCGAAAAAATTATTCAAAAAGTCCAGTATTATTTTATAAATCAATTTTCAGAGTGCTGGGTTCCGGATATTAAGTCTTACCCTGGCTTTGCAGCTGATTTGTCTCACCCAGCTGTCATGCCAAAAATACCTGTTACTTATATTGGTGCACTTTCCCAATTTAGTGTTTTACAAAATATATCTACTAGCGCACTCGCCATAAAATATAAGTACTGTTTTTTATTATCTGGTCCCGAGCCTCAAAGAAGTATGTTGCAAGATATCATTGAATCCGGCGCGCACCAATTACAAACCAGTTCAATACTAGTAGAAGGAAGACCTTCCGATTTACCCAATCATTTTCAAATAAAAAATTCTTTAACCAAGCTCCGGTATGCAAGTGGCCAAGATTTATTAGACATTATTTTGCAATCTGAGTATGTGGTGTGCCGAAGTGGTTATTCTACACTGATGGAGTTATTACCGCTGCATAAAAAAATGATATTGGTGCCAACGCCTGGTCAAACAGAACAGGAATATTTGGCTAGCTCGTTATCCAATAGGCAAATGGCACTAATGATTGATCAAGCTTCATTTGACCTTGCCTCACTAAATGAAAAAGCAGACAAGCATTGCTTTATATTTGCTACATGAATTCAAAAACAAAGGCACATGTTGCGGTATTAATTGCAAATTTAATTTTTGGTGCAGGTTACGCAGTTGTTAAAACAATTACGCCTGAGTATTTAGCTCCCTATTCATTAAATGTGGTTCGCGTTGTGGTGAGTCTTGTATTATTTTGGTCTTTGTTAATATTCAAGCCATCAAAAGCATCTATCGATAAAAAAGATATTCCACTTTTTATTTTATGTGGTATAACGGGTGTGGCCATCAATCAAATTATGTTTATCAAGGGACTGGCTTTAACATCGGCCATTCATAGTTCACTCCTTTCATTAGCAACGCCCATATTCATTACCATCATTGCTGTTTGGTTGCTGCATGAAAAATTTAGCATCAATAAATTTTTTGGACTGGCACTTGGAATTGGCGGGGCTAGTTTACTCGTACTTGTAAAAGACGTAGAATCTAGTAATAGCAGTAGTTTGCTGGGCGATTTGTTTATACTTGTAAATGCAATTTCCTATGCATTTTATATGGTACTGGTAAAACCGCTCATGGAAAAATACAATGCACTCCATGTTTTACGTTGGGTGTTTACCTTTGGTTCCATTTTTATTTTACCCATTGCGCTCCCTGATTTTGTAGCTACCGATTGGTCTTTGTTTGGAACCTCACAGTGGTTAGCACTTGCATTTGTAGTACTCTTTGTTACTTTTTTATCCTATTTATTTACCGTATATGGTTTACAGGAACTAGGTCCATCCGTAACGGGTGCTTACATTTATACCCAACCTGTATTTGCAACCATTATCGCAATGGTTTTTGCTGGTGAACATTTTACTTTTATTAAAGCAGCAGCGGCAGTTCTTATTTTTTCAGGTGTTTATTTGGTGAATAGAAAAAAAACAATCTAGCAGCGTTTCTTTATATTTGTAAGGATGGCTGTAAAACGTATATCTATAACTGAATTTGTTTCCATGATGGAACAATACCCCATCTTGGATGTACGAAGCCCATTGGAGTATGCGCATGCCCACATGAAAAACGCATATTCTTTACCCTTGTTTTCTGATGAAGAACGAAAAGTAGTGGGTACGGCATATAAACAACAAGGCAAACAACCTGCTATTAAATTAGGCCTCAACTATTTTGGTGTAAAAATGGCGGCAATGGTAAGCGAAGTTGAGGGGCTACTCGCTGCAAGCCCTGACCCAAACAATAAAGTGGTGCTTGTGCACTGTTGGCGCGGTGGTATGCGCAGCGCAGGTGTAGCATGGCTTTTAGATCTATACGGTTATACTGTATATACGCTCGCTGGTGGTTATAAAGCCTATCGTAACTGGGTACTGGAGCAATTTACTATTCCGTATCATTTCAAAGTATTGGGTGGATTTACGGGTTCTGGTAAAACAGAAACTTTGCATGCACTTCACGTATTGAAAGAGCCCATAATTGATTTAGAAGGGCTAGCACACCATAAGGGTTCTGCGTTTGGAAATTTGGGACAGCCGGTACAGCCTTCGCAAGAACAGTTTGAAAATCTACTAGCACAATCGCTTTTTAAGATACATACCAACCATGCTTATGTTTGGGTAGAGGATGAAAGCAGGCGTATAGGTCTTGTCAATATTCCTACTCAATTATTTGAGCAAGTGAGAAAGAGTAAGCTCTACTTTTTAGATATCCCTTTTTCTGAGCGTCTTCAATTTATTTTGAAGGGATATGGTAAATTTGAAAAAGATAAATTGATGACTGCAATACTGCGCATTAAAAAAAGACTGGGTGGCTTAGAAACAAAAACGGCCATCAATTTTTTGGTTGAAGACGATATTGAAAGTAGCTTTAATGTACTTCTAACCTATTACGATAAGTTGTATTTAAAGGGTGCCTATAACAGAGAAAATCCGGAATCATTGATTCAAAAAATAGAACTGCCAAGTGTTGATCCATCTGCAAATGCGTCAACTTTATTAGCGAGAGCCGGTTTATAATTGGCTTACAATAACCCTACAATCCAATCTTTAATAGTCAGTATACTTAATGCAGTCATAATGGCTACAACTAGCCATCCAGCTATGTCTAGCCACAAAGGCTGCTTATAATTTCCTACTATTTTTTTATGGTGAGCGGCTATTAAAATAACGGCCAAAGCAACTGGCAAAATAAGTCCATTCAGTGCGCCAACCGTAACAAGTATTTTTACAGGGTTACCTAAAAACGTAAATACAAGTGTGCTGATAATAATAAAAATGCTAATGGCTATTTGATGATGCTTATCTACCCAACTACTAAAATTTCGTAAAAAAGAAATAGAGGTATAGGCAGCACCAACTACAGATGTGATGGCTGCACACCAAAGTACTACCCCAAAAAAAGTATAGCCAATATTTCCAGCAGAAAATTTAAATACACTAGCCGCCGGATTTGCAGCATCTAAAATAGCACCCCCCGAAACAACACCTAATGCTGCTAAAAATAAAACGATACGCATGATAGCAGTAATGATAATTCCCGAAACTGCACTTTTATTTGTTTCCCTTAATGAAGCGGTTCCGCTAAAGCCTGCATCTAACAAGCGGTGACCACCTGCAAAACAAATATAACCACCTACTGTTCCGCCAACGAGTGTCACAATAGCTTTTGCACTAAATACGGTTGGCATAAAACTATGGGTTATAGCTTCATATACAGGTGGATTGGAGTTGAGTGCTATAAATAAGGTGAGCGCCATCATAACAAGCCCTAGAATTTTGGTAAAACGGTCTAGTAACGCTCCTGCTTCCTTCATCCAAAAAATAAAAAGTGCTAAAAAGCAACTAATAATAGCCCCCATAGTTGGATTCAGTCCGGTTAATACGTGTAGGCCAAGTCCACAACCACCAATATTGCCAATATTAAAAGCGATGCCCCCCATTACAATCAGCCCCGTTATAAAATACCCGAGGCCAGGCAGTAGTTCATTGGCAATAATAGGCGCGCGTTTACTACTCACAACTAAAATTCTCCAAATATTTAATTGCGCGCCAATGTCTAATAGTATTGATAATAAAATTACAAATCCAAAACTAGCAAGCAGCTGCTGGGTAAAAACGGTGGTTTGGGTTAGAAACCCAGGTCCAATAGCAGATGTGGCCATTAAAAAAGCAGCACCTATAATTGCATTTTGTTTTTTTATTGAATTCACTGCTATTGATTTTTTACAAGACTAAAAATAATTTTTGCAAATGCAAGCGCATGAGGTGTATCGGCGTGAATACAAATGGTATCTGCTGCTACATCAATAACAGCTTCATTCATGGTTCTTACTTTTTTTTCTTGGATCAAAAGAGATACCTGTTCCTTTACCGACTTTTCAGTTGTAAATACAGCGCCATCTATATTTCTCGGACATAAACTACCATCTTTTAAATAGGCCCTATCTGCAAAAACTTCATGTGCAGTAGTAAGTCCTAAATTATTTGCTGCATCTAACATGACACTACCACTTAACCCAAAATAAACGGCAGCTGGTAACTGGTCAAACACAGCACTGGCAATAGTTGTAGCTAATTCAATATTTTTAGCGGCTTGATTGTATAAAGCCCCGTGTGCTTTTACATGCGCTACAACCTGTCCCATTTCTTTTGCAATATTTGAAAATAAAAGTAGCTGTTCAGACACTATATCATACACGGCTGTATTTGATAAATACATTTCTTTTCTTCCAAAATTTTCCCTGTCTAGATAAGAGAAGTGTGCACCTATTTGTACTTTATTTTTTTGCGCTAACGCAATTGTTTTTTTGATGGTATCCGTATCTCCCGCATGGTAACCACATGCAATATTGGCAGCTTCGATATAGGGCATGAGGGCTTCATCATTGTCTAACCCTTCCCCCATGTCGCAATTGATTAGTAGCATTTTATTTTTCTGAAAAGTATTCTTGTAGCCTGAATTTACAGGCATTTTCTAATTGCTGCAAATTTGTTTCCTGGTGTAATAAAAGTCTTTCAGCTTCCTGTATGTCAATCCATTTTATCCCAAACGAACTTCCAATGGGCATTTGTGCCAGTGAAGCCATATCTGCACTAATCACCGTCCCAATTCGGGGATAGCCACCAGTAGTTTGATGGTCGGCCATTAAAACAATGAGTTGTCCGGCTGGCGTTAATTGTAAAGTACCCCTAGTTACTGCGCTGGATAGAAGTTCTGGGGTTATAGAATGGCAAATGGGATCACTTTTTAAACGAAAGCCCATTCTGTTACTTTGTAGGTCAATTTCAAATCTTTTATTTTCAAACTCTTCTATTTCCTTTTTTGATAACACATTAAAGTTGGGTCCTTGTATACAGCGAATGATATCGGAACGGTAAAATTCCTCGGTATGTGCAGTCCATCCGGTTGTTAATGCATGTAATTGCCCTACTCCTTCAAAGTGATAATTAAAACTTTGAGCCGTTAATAATACATCGTTTTTTTGAATCCTTCCTTTTGTAAACACAAAACCACCCTGTACAGCTAGATAAATTCTGGCTCCATTTGCGCGCGCGCTAAACGTTAGTTTTGATCCAGCATTTACAATGATGGGTTGATTGCTATACACAGTTTCATTATCTAGCGTAGCTGATGTAACGGCTCCTGTAAATGTGAATAGTGTTTCTTTATTAAATACAATTACTGCAGCGGGAATATGCATTTCTAAAACAATCGCGTCCCTCTTATTGCCAACAAGTGCGTTAGCAACCGAATGGGCAATGGTATCCATCGTTCCCCCCGGACTAAATCCTTGGTGTTGTTTACCTGTACCTGGTAAACCTTGTAAGCTATCTAAAATCCCTGCTTTTATGATTTGAATACTCATCGTTTTTTTAGTTTTTCAAATTCAAAAAGAGCAATTGGATTAAATTTTACAAAGCTTCCGGGCGTTAATAATATGTTTTCATTTTCATCTATTAATGCAAGCGGTGTTTTACCAATAATTTGCCATCCACCTGGCGAGTTGCAAGGGTAAATACCAGTTTGAACGCCAGCAATACCAACGCTTCCAGCCTGTACAAGCGGTCTTGGGTTTTGGTGTCTTGGTGTTTGAATAGCTGGGTCTACAATACCCATATAAGCAAAGCCAGGTAAAAAACCATTCATAAAAACACGGTATGTTTTTGCAGTATGTAGTTCAATCACTTTCTGGGTGCTCATTTGATGTTGATCTGCCACAGATTCAATATCGGGTGCTACACTTTTATCATAACAAACTGGAATAATAATTTCATTTTTTGAAAGCGCAATAGCATTGATATCTCCTTTAACATTATTTTCAATCCAATCTTTTATGAATGTATAAACGGGGATTATATTTTCGTTTTTCAATTGACGCTGATATACCGTCATGTAATCGTAAACAACAGTTACCGAATTATAAGCAGGAATTACATCTGTTACGCCCTCTAATTTATTTTTTATAAGTGCATCCATTAGTATATACACCCTATCGTTTGTTTCTAAACTTATAGGTCCCCCAAAATCAAGCGTGACAGCCTGATCTGATATAGGATATATTTGGTAAGAAGTCGTAGCAGACATACCCTCAATTTACACCAACTATTTCAAATCTATCTCTTACATTTTTTTGTTAAATATCTCACTGCTCCAATAGGCGGAGGACCCTGCGCGTATATTTGAATTCTAAAAATTTAGCCATGAATGAATTTGTTTTATACGCTTTGCTAGCGTTGACTTGCATATCCCTTTTATTAGTGATCTTATTATTATCAAAATCTAATAATGGCCAAGGATTAAAAAATGAAATGGCCATACTCCAATCTAAAATCGCACAACTTGAGCATTCTATAAAAACAGATTTTAGTATCAATAGAACGGAAATCAACAACAGGTTACAATCTGGCCTTGATGGACTCATTCAAAAAACAGACGCCAATCATAAACTTAATAGAGATGATTTGCGAACTGGTTTACTAGATTTAACACAGGAGCTTAAAAATAAATTTACCGACTTAACAGAGGGTCAGTCTAAGCTAGTGCAACAAACCGAAAAAAAGCTGGAACAAATGCGCGAAACGGTGGATGAAAAACTTCAAAAAACTCTAAATGAAAGGCTAGGTCAGTCTTTTGAAGCGGTTGGAAAGCAATTAGAAGCCGTACAGCTTGGACTTGGCGAAATGAAAACACTCGCAAATGATGTAGGTGGATTAAAAAAGGTACTTAGTAATGTAAAAATGCGTGGCGGTATTGGTGAAGTTCAACTCGCTATGCTACTTGAACAAATACTAGCGCCAGAGCAGTATGCGGCTAATGTAAAAACCAAGCAAAACAGCGCAGACATTGTAGAGTTTGCAATTAAACTACCAGGTCGTGATGATAATAATAAGCAGGTGTGGCTTCCTATCGATGCAAAATTTCCAAAAGATGTATATGAGCAGTTGCAAACCGCATACGATGCTTCTGATTTACCAGAAATAGAAGTAGCTCAAAAAAACTTAGAGCAAACCATAAAAAAAATGGCCAAAGATATTTCTGATAAATACCTAGATCCACCTAATACCACTGATTTTGCCATTCTATTTTTACCCTTCGAAGGTATTTATGCCGAAGTGGTAAGAAAAGCAAGTTTACTCGATGATTTGCAACGTAATTATAAAATTATAGTGACGGGTCCGAGTACCCTTGCCGCTATTTTAAACAGTTTGCAAATGGGCTTTAAAACACTTGCGATTCAAAAGCGCAGTGGTGAAGTGTGGAAAGTGCTAGGCAATGTAAAAACCGAGTTTGAAAAATTTGGTGGGCTCATCGAAAAGGCACAGGGCAATATTCAAAATGGACTCAAACAACTCGATGAAGTAGTAGGTGTTCGTACCCGTTCTATTCAGCGTCAATTAAGGGATGTAGAGGTTTTAAATGATGCACCGGGTGCTTTTAATGCGCTAGAAAATCCCGAATTGCCTGTTGATTAATGCCTGTTTAATGTAGGTTTAAAAACGCAGCTATTTCCGCAGCTACTTGTGTAGGTGTTTCTTCCATGGGTGCATGTCCTACATTTTGTAATACAACTAGTTTACTCCCTTTAATGTCTTTATTAAATAGGTAAGCATTTGAAACGTTGATGAGTTGATCCTGATCGCCCCAAATAATAAGGGTTGGCTTGGTTATTGTTTTTATAGGCGCTGGATTTGGCTTAATACCTGCTTTAAATATTGAGAGTGCCGCTTTTCTGTTCCCTTCTCTTAATAGTAAATCATGGTAGCGATTAATGGATTCGTCATTGATTTTATTTTTATCTACAAATACCCCTTCTAAACTCTTTTTAACTAAAAATTTAGGGGTTACCCATAAGAGTAGATTATTAATGACGGGCATGCTTGCAATTTTAAATCCAAGCGAACCTTTTTCATTTTTTTTCGGATATCCACTTGCGTCAAGTAATATTAACTGTTCAACCCTCGATGGATTATAGAGCGCGTAATGCCATGCAATGCTTCCGCCAAGTGAGTTTCCTGCTATAATACAAGATTTGACGTTTAATTTTTCTAGTACCGAATCAACAAAAATATTATAGACATCTGCGTTGTATGTGTTTGCTTGATTGGGTCCGGTAAGTCCAAAAGCAGGCAAGTCAAAGCGAATAATTTTTTTCTTCCCACTTAATAGGATTGTTAAACTATCCCAGGTATGTAGTGATGCGGATGTGCCGTGTATCAGCACGAGTGGAACAGAATCTGACGCATTACCTTCTACTCGGTAGTGTACATTCATACCTAGAACAGGTATAAATTTTGATGCTTTATTTGTATATATAGGTAGTAGTGTTTCTAATTTTTTATCCTGTTCTGCCAAAACAATAACAGTAACAACTAGGGCAACGAGATTTGTTACAATTCCAAAGCCAATGTATTGAATAATTTTTTTCATATTGCCTATTGTTTGTTTGCTTCGATCGTTGTTTGGATAGCTGATATTAGTTCAGAACTCTTTAAAGATTTTTTATAATTCCAGGTTTTTAGCACTTTTCCATCAGCATCTGTAATGACGGTAAAAGGTGCAATAGCATCATTGTTATAGCGTTCACGAATAATAGAATTATGATAAAATTGTTTTTCGGCACTCGTTTGTTCTATCCCTAGATCTATTTTTAAAAGCACAACCTGTTTGTTTGCATAATCTATAAACTCACTGGTTTCAAATGTTTCTTTTTCTAGTTTAATATTTTTACCATCTCCACTTTTATGTACAAAATGAATGAGTATAATTTTGCTTTCTTTTAGTGAACGCTGTTTCGCTAGATCAAAATTTGACTCCCAAGTTGGAGATAGTTGAATGAGTGGAAAAAGAAATATCAATAGTAGGCGGAGCATGTTAATTTTTTTTATTGTTGCGCAACACCAATAATTGTGGGAAATGCTCAATTCCTTTCATAAGAAGTTGTGTCATTTCTCCAAAGGTATAGATAAATGAACCAAGTACGATATCGGTGTCACCGTCCTTATCTATATCGGCTACTTCCATAGTCAGCCATTTACCGTTGGCAGCTTCTGGTGTAGTCGAAGCAGCGAACTGCATGTTACCGGTGTTTTCAAAAAAAATAAATCCTTGTTCAGGTTTAGCAAGGTCATCATAAAAAGAAATTGCAGCAATGTCTATATCTCCATCTCCATCAAAGTCTCTGGCAACAGCTTTACTAGCGCCATACATGGGGAAGAAAAAGCTTTCTTTAAAATGATTGAGTTTGTCATTGAGTAAAATACGAACACCATGAAATCTTTTTTTAACCCTCGATAAATCCCAATTGTCGCCATTGCTCATAACAATGTCTAAATAGCCATCTTTATTGATGTCAATCATTTCAAAATAACTTACACCATAGACGGGTGGAAATTTAACAAGTGGCGTTTCTTTAAAAACACCGTCTCCTTTATTTTCTAAATAGTAGATTCCTTCGTACGCTTGTGCCATCATAACAACGATGTCTAATTTTCCATCTTTGTTTAAATCAACTATTTCAGCTTTTCTAGCACCTGGGCGGTACACTAAAATATTTTCTTTACGCATATCGCCTCCGTCTAACCAACTTATTTTACCTGTATGATTTCCAAATTGGCAAATTATGACATCTTCTTTTCCGTCTTGATTTACATCTGCTTTTTCAATATCTACGGGCCTAGCCAATCCACCAAAAGAAGCTTTTTGTTCAGAAGAATCAAGCGATAAAAGCAAACCTTCTTTTTTTTCAGAAGGTGCAATACTACCAATGCATAAGGCCCTTGGTTCTTTATTTTTTTCAAATAATAAATCCACAACTGCCGATGGTGTATTCCAGGTTTCTGTGAGCTTTAAGTCTTTATCTAATGCATACAACTCATTAATGGCATCGCTTACATACAATGTGCCAGTTGCGTCATTGAATTTTATCATGCTTGTTTTAGGCGCTTGTTTATTGTCGATAAAAACAGGCTCACTAAAAAACTGTCTGGTAGATGTTTTTAATACAGTAGTTGTTTTTGCTGGAATTACGGTTGCCGGTGCTTTTGTAATATAAAATTCTACAATTTTTTGCCAGTCAGATTTTGAAATAATGGGTGAATTTGGATAGACCCTTAATTTTTCAACAATAGCTGCTTCATCTGGTTCCATTGAGGCGTATGGGCTATCGTTAACCCCCCTAATTCCTAAGCGCCAACCCATATTAGGCAGCACACTTTCTTTCCAAGTTTTTTTATCTAGTAAATCGGGTGCGGTGTATAGATGACAACTACCACAATATTGTTTAGCAAGGGCTTCTCCTGTTGTATTCGTTGGTACTATTTTTGAAGTAAAAGAAAAGAGCGCGCTAACTATAATACTAAATATGCTTATGATTACTACTAGTTTAATCTTCATTTTTCTTAATTTTACAATCATTTGTAATTGTTGATTACAAATATATTAACCCGCTAACTATGAATAAGAATTATTCTCATTACATCTTGGTTGCTATTTTATTGGCAGCACCTTTTGTATACCTATCTACTTTTTATGCTAGTTTACCGGCAACTATTCCAACCCATTTTAATTTAAAAGGAGAGGCCGATGGGTTTGGATCTAAAAGCATGGCTTTTTTTGGACCCGTGTTTATAGGAATCGTTAGTTTATTTACCTATTTAATAATGATCAATATCAAAAAAATTGATCCCAAAAGGTATGAAAACAACAATGACGCTTATTTTAAGGTATTTGGACTCATCACTGTCGCATTTTTGTCTGGGATAAACATGGTGATACTAGCTAAAACCAAACAACCCGATCTACCTATCGATAAATTGATTCTTCCACTCCTAGGCCTGTTTTTTGCCGTGATGGGATCTTTTTTTCCAAAGCTTACTCAAAACTATTTTGCAGGGTTTAAACTTCCTTGGACATTAAGTAGTGAAGAAAATTGGAATGCAACACATATCTATGCCGGAAAATTTTGGTTGTATGGCGGTATGCTACAAATGATACTTGGTTTTGTACTACCTGGCATGTGGTCATTTATTAGTTTTTTTGTAATAATGACACCCATGGTGGTTGCCCCCATTATTTTTTCTTATCGTTTTTTTAAAGCTGGGAAATAAATTATTTTTTATGCAGTAAAGTATAGATGTCTTCATCGGTATCTATATTACTCATTTGCCTTAAAATTTGAGGATAGCGCCAGTTTACGCGCTTACTCATGGGACTCGCTGTAAACTTTTTAGGATTTGGGAAACCGGCTACAATCATGGCGGCTTGTGCAGGTGTCAATGATTTTGCTGATTTATTAAAATAGTGTCTGGCGGCAGCTTCCATTCCAAAACAGCCGGGTCCTGTTTCAATCACATTTAAGTATACTTCTAAAATTCTTTTTTTACCCCATATTAATTCAATCAAAAAAGTAAAATAGATTTCTGGAATTTTTCGGATGTATTTATCATAAGACCCGCCTTGCCATAAAAAAACATTTTTTGCAACTTGTTGAGTGATCGTACTTGCACCACCACCAAGCGGTATTTTACTTTTTTTCTTTTTCTTTTTAGGGCGTAAACTTTTTTCAATAGCGTCAAAATCAAAACCAATATGTTCTGCAAATAGTTGGTCTTCACTTGCAATAGCAGCTAGTTTACTTTGGTAGCCGAGTTCTTCCCAACTTACATAATCTCTTTTTAATCCAAGCCCAAAGGCATTTGTCAGTTGCGTAATGGTAATGGGAGGATCCACAAATTTTGTGATAAGCACATATAAAAATGAACTAACAAATAAATACAATAAAATCCGCTTAATTTTCCCAATCACGATTAAAGTTTTTCTAAATTACAAATCTTTTGAACGCAAAATTCTTTTATTTGAAAAAGCCCCTTCTCTTTTTGTTATTCTTTACGCAAGTATGTATGTCGGCAGCACAACAAAATAGATATGCATATAGCATGCAAAAAATGGGCTCTCCTTTTAATATTGTACTCTATGCAGATACAAAACAAATGGCAGACAGTGCAGCACAAGAAAGTTTCAAGCTTGTTGATTCTATCAATTTAGTATGTAGTGATTATGATAGCACCTCCGAATTATATAAATTAAGGTATGCAGCAGTTGGTATTCCTATTAAAGTATCTCCCATTTTATTTGAACTGATTTATATAGCAAATAAGGCCTACAAAGACGCTGATGGTAGTTTTGATATTACGGTGGGTCCACTTTCTAGATTATGGCGAAGCGCGCGTAGGTCTCAACAATTTCCAACACATGCCGCAATTAATGAGGCGCGCAAACGTATTGGATCTAATAAAATTCAAATAGATAGTGGTGCACAAACAATTACTTTTTTACACCCCAATATGCAACTTGATATGGGTGCCATCGCTAAAGGCTATGCTGCCGATAAGGTGTTGGCTTTATTGCAATCACATGGTATCACAACTGCCCTTGTAGATGCTGGTGGTGACATGGTTGCTTTTGGTATGCCACCTCAAAAAAAAGGATGGACCATTGGCATTAATGTTCCAGGACAGCAAGAAAAATTATTGGAACGTAAACTTGTTTTATCCAATAAGGCAGTTGCCACATCGGGTGATGCCTTTCAATTTATGCTACATGAAGGGAAAAAGTATGGTCATATTATTGATCCCAGAACCGGCTATGGTGTTACATTTCAGCGAAATGTTACAGTGGTAGCACCAACTGCCACCACCGCCGATTGGTTGGCCACAGCATGTAGTATCCTAACACTTGAACAGGTTAAAATACTGGCAAAAAAGTACAAATCTGAAGTACTCATTACCACATTACAAAATGGAAGGATTCACAAAGTGATTATTGGAAAATTTGATGGATACTTAGCGCAATAATTATTGCACCTATTCTAAAAAATTCATAACTTACTAATTCTAAAAACGAATCGTGGTTAAGCATTGTATTACAATCCTATTTTGTTCTATTTTCATTGGTGCCCATGCGCAACAAAGTAGTACCATTTTTGAAAAGTATGAGCAAAAATTGCCAGTAAGTAATTTGCGTTTTGCAATGGTGCCCATTCCCGCAGGACAATTCAAAATGGGTTCAACAATTACTGATTCAAAAATCGCCACCGACGAATCACCTCAAAAAGAAATTGCATTAGATGCATTTTGGATGAGTGCCACCGAAGTAACCCGCGATGTTTTTGATGTTTTTTTAAAAGACGAAAATACTTCTCAAAATTCTGATGTGGATGCGATTACTAGACCAAGTCCTCAATATGTAGATCTAACCTGGGGCATGGGCAAAGAGGGTGGATACCCTGCCAATAGTATGTCTCAATATGCGGCATTCATGTTTTGTAAATGGCTCTATAAACAAACAGGTATTTTTTATAGGCTACCCACCGAAGCCGAATGGGAATATGCTAGCAGAGCAGGAGCTACGACGACTTACCATTATGGTACCGATCCTAACATGCTTTCTACATATGCATGGTTTCAAAAAAACAGTAATAATAAATACCAAAAAGTAGCTCAAAAATTACCCAATGCTTGGGGACTTTACGATATGCTCGGTAATTTAATGGAGTGGACCACCGATCATTATGTACCCAACAGATACGCTAGCATCGAAATAAAAAACCCAATGGTTGCGCCTACGCAAGGTGTGTACCCAAAGGTTTTACGTGGTGGATCTTTTTTGTCGGATGCAAGTATTTGCAGAAATGGGAAACGAATAAAATCGGATCCCATTTGGAATAGACGCGATCCGCAAATTCCTAAAAGTAAGTGGTGGCTTACTGAGGCGAAAGATGTTGGTATCAGACTTGTAAGGCCATTTCAACAGCCTACACCCGAACAAATAGATCAATTTTTTTCATCTTATTTAATAAAATAAAAAACAACAGCCATATGTCAAATTCATCTTTTCATGACAAACGCAGAGACTTTGTAAAACAAGGTTCCATGCTTGCAGGTGCCATTGCAGCTGCGCCCCTAATTTCCAATGCCAACTTTTTTTCTGGTTCTGATGACGTTATCAAAGTAGCCGTTATTGGTTGCGGTGGACGCGGAACAGGTGCTGCCGTTCAGGCACTTATGAGCAAGCAAAATGTAAAAATTGTAGCGATGGCAGATGCTTTTAAAGACCGCCTAGATGAATGTTATAAAAATGTAGCCGGAGAACTAGCTAATGCAGGTGTTGGCACAAAGGGCACACTTGATGTTCCTGAAGAAAGAAAATTTGTAGGCTTTGATGGTTATTTAAAAGCTATACCACTTGCAGATGTGGTGATACTTGCAACCCCTCCTGGTTTTAGACCTATTCATTTTGAAGAAGCTGTAAAACAAGGCAAACATATATTTATGGAAAAGCCGGTAGCTACAGATCCTGCCGGTGTGCAAAGGGTTTTAGCCGCTGCTAAAATTGCGAAACAAAAAAAATTAAACGTAGTAGTAGGTCTTCAAAGACATTACCAAGACTCTTACCGCGCACTTTTTGCAAAAAAAGATATGATTGGAGATATTACATCGATGCAAGCTTGGTGGAATAATGATGGCGTTTGGACAAGACCACGCAAAGCAGGTCAAACCGAAATGGAATATCAAATGCGTAACTGGTATTATTTTGTCTGGCTTTGTGGTGATCATATTACGGAACAGCACATTCACAATTTAGATGTGATTAACTGGTTTAAAGGCGGGTATCCGGTAAAAGCGCAAGGTTTTGGCGGAAGACAAGTAAGAAAATCAAAAGAGCATGGTGAAATATTTGACCACCACTATGTAGAGTTTCATTACGCTGATGGATCTATTTTAAATTCTCAGTGTAGGCACATGCCGGGTACTTCAAGTAAAGTAGATGAACTACTAGTGGGCACCAAAGGAAAAATTTATTGTGATGCTGCACGTATTACTGATTTACGCGGTAAAACAATTTTTCAATTCGATAAATCTAAAGAGCGTAATCCGTATCAAACAGAGCATGACGAATTATTTGCAGCCATTGCAAAAGGTGAGTATAAATATGCCGATGCAGAAAACGGAGCATACTCTACCATGACATCGATTTTAGGCCGAATGGCAACGTATAGTGGACAAGTTATTGATTGGGATAAAGCCATTAATTCGGGACTTAATTTACATCCATCGGTGTATGCATTTGATGCTGCAGCGCCTGTTAATCCTGGTCCTGATGGATTCTATCCAGTCCCGGTTCCAGGTGTTACAAAATTCTAAACCGTAACAATTATAAAGCGGCTCCTTATTGTAATAGGGAGCCGCTTTTTTATTCTACAATAATTTCATCTATAAATTGAAAACCGCTTTGCAGTTTTGAAATAAACTTAATATAGCGCGCGACGGTTGGTTTCATTTGCACTTTAAAATCTTTAAAGAGTAAACTACTCTCTGAGGGAGATACAGTGTTGTTATCTCTGCCCTGATTCGTATAATTAATTCCATCCACCGATGTTTGCACTTCTATGTATTTAGGCATGTAGACACCTGGTCCAATAATTTGCATAAAATTAGCTTGCACTAAATGTATGGTGTCTACTTTTTGTAAATCAATAACCACGTCCATATTGCTGGTAAATCCTTGCCATTGTCCATCTTGGTAAGTTAAACTGCCTCGGTATCCATTTACAAGTGTATATGCGCTTGCAGCAGGATAGCTTTTGCTATACGGGATATTATAGGTAACAGGCTTATTAAACGCTTTGTGAAAATTAATAAGTATTGAATCAGGCGCCGATTTTTTTGCATTAATAATGGCTGCTTTAATGGTTGCTTTGGCATCCATTAAAAATGCTCCTGCATAAACTTTGGACGCTGTTGTTGGATTCGTTCCATCGGTGGTATAATAGATGGTAGGTTTAAATTGTTCACTATTAAAACTGATTGTTGCAAACCTTGTTGTTGTATCTATCTTGGCACTAATATCTATTCTATTTGAAGGCCTGCAATAATTGATATTAAAAGCTTGTAATAAATTATAGTGAGCGGTTAACTTTTCTTGAAACTGTGCCCAATTTTTAGCAGCCGGGTTACTCCATACCACTTCACTTAATGCAATGATGCGCGGAAAAATCATGTATGCCGCATGCTCCTGCGTAGGAATGTATTCGGTCCATAAATTAGCCTGCGCGCCTTTTACATATTGTTGTTTGTCTTTTTCAAGTGCAGCGGGAAGTGGCTCGTATTCATATACTTTTTGAAGTGGTAAAAATCCACCAATGGCTTCTGGTTCTCCAGCAGGATTTTGTTGGTATTTATCAAAATAACAGGTACCGCCCGGGGTCATAATGACATCGTGGTTTTGCCTAGCCGCATCAATACCACCTTGCTCACCTCGCCAGCTCATCACGCGCGCGCCAGGGGCTAATCCACCTTCTAATATTTCATCCCAACCCAGTAAATAACGTCCTTTGCCTGAGATAAACTTTTCCATTCTTTTGATGGCATAGCTTTGGAGTTCATCTTCATCTTTTAAGCCATTGTCTTTAATGCGCTTCTGACATTTTGTACATTTTTTCCAGTGTCCTTTTGCAGCTTCATCTCCTCCAATATGAATGTATTTTGAAGGAAATAGCCCCATCACTTCTGTAAGCACATCTTGCATGAAAGTGAATGTAGAATCGTTACCAATACAAAATTCGCCAGTTCTGCCTTTCACACTATCACACCCTAAATTTGGATAGGCTGCTAGCACTTCATCGGAGTGACCCGGCATTTCAATTTCTGGAATCACATTGATGGCCTTTGCACTTGCATACGCTACAATGTCTTTGGCATCATTTTGTGTATAGTAACCTCCGTATGCCAGTGGATCACCTTCTTGTAAATACCCCATCCCATTTTTCCACCATTCTTTCCAAGTTTTATGTGTTCTAAAGGCAGCCTGCTTTGTTAATAATGGATACTTTTTTATTTCAAGTCTCCAACCTGCACCATCTGTTAAGTGTAAATGGAGGTTGTTGATTTTATAAATACTTAATACATCAATTAAGCTTTTGATAAAAGATACCGGATAAAAATTTCGAGAAACGTCTAGCATGAGTCCTCTGTATTCAAACCTAGGCTTGTCTTTTACCGTTACACATGCAATACGGCTGGGCGTATTAGTCGTGTACCAAAGTTGAACAATGGTTTGCGCGCCATAGAGTGCGCCGGCATAATCTTTTGCAGCAATAGTAATCGTATTAGAACTAACTTCTAGAGTGTATTCACTAGCAGCCAATTTTTTATTCTCTTTAAAAATAATGCGCGTATTTCCTTTTTGTAGCGTACGTATAGAGGTGCTTGTAATTTGCTGTACATATTTTGCAATAGGCTTCCAACTAGCAGGCGCTATAAACTGTGTGTTTTTATAAAAAGTAAAATTTCCAGTTTGTACTTTCAAAAATTGCGGCTCCGGAATGATACTTACTTGCTTCTGTGCTACTGCAATATATCCTACGAGTACGAGCGAAATAGCAACGAATATTTTTTTCATCTTTCTTTACTTATTGATGTAAAAATCTTTTCCTAAACTCCAATCATTGTTAAAATATCCCACTGCTTTAATACCGTTCTCGCCTTTAATAAGCATATCCAGTGAAAAAATCATGAAATCAGGAAAACCGCTACCACCGCTAAAATATTGATTAGCATCTGCCGCCTGCATACCCTGTACACCCGTACCACCAATAAGTGCAACACTCGTAATACCATTATTTTGAGCTGGATACATAAAGTAAGCACCTAGGTCTTGCCCTTCATATACGGTACTGCCCATTACAATTTTACCAGTTGTTACCTTAATAGGACAGTTGGTAAGAAGTGCAGCTGCTGCGGTATTGGTGGTTTCGTTACCATATAAAATAACACCCTGATTTTGATAAGCAGCTGTAGTAAAATCTTTATCTGCAATTAAACTTACAGAACCGTTTCCTCTATAATACCAGGTTTCGGCGTCATAGGTTGCTTTTTGTAAGGCCCAGTTATTTTCTGCTTCTGTACCATGAGTCGCATAAACAAAAACCATATTATGGTTGAATGCTTCTTTTAAACCACCATTTCTTTGGATGCCTTTGTTGGTAAGTGATGGTGACATCCCTTTGTTCCAACTTGTATTTTTTTCCAACAGGAGAGCACTACCATTTACAATATGTGTTATAGAACTACCGTCTAAAACAATACTAACCGTATCGCCTACTGCAAAATCTTTTGTATCAATGGCAACAGCATTAATATTGGTAGTCGTACCTGTAATTTTTTTTGTTTTCATATTGCGCGTAATTTGCACCCGGCTATATTCGAAACTTTTTGTTTGTTGTAATACTTGTAACCAGTGATAGGTGTTGCTAATAGCAGTAGATGGTATTGTGTAATCAATCACATTTACTTTGCTACTTACTGGAATGGTATGTCTTTTGAAATAATCAAATATAGGCGCCCAGTCTACGCTCTCATCACTAAACCAATGTGAGCCTCCTGGATATTCGTAGTAACTAAAATCAGGATGAAATTCGGCGAGTACTTTTTTCATTTGTCTTGCATAGTTTACCGAAACGGTTTCATCTGCATCACCATGAAAAATATAAACACCGTTGGCTTTGTAATTATTGACCATGCCCAGCACATTGCTTGGTGTACTTGCTCTTGTCAATATTTTTTTAACAGGCGTGCTGGTATCATTTGGTACTAGACCATCATGAGAGCCATATGCAGCAAGGGTTGGATAACCTGCCGAAGGTGCAATTGCTGCCCACTTTCCAGGATAGGTAGCACCTAAATACCAAGTACCATGACCACCCATGGAGTGACCTGTTAAATAAATATGTTGAGGGTTGGGTTGGTATATTTTTTTAGCAATTTCAAAAACTTCTAGTGCATCAAGTCTACCCCAATCTTCCCAATTAAATCCTCTTGGTCTTCTATTGGTAGGTGCTACAATCGGTCCTTCTTGTTTAGGTTTGTAGGCCCTAGCCTGAGAGATAGCTTCTACTTCTGCACCATGTACCGATAAAAATAAACTCGGATTTGTTTTATTGTCGTTTGCTTGAGGTGCCACTGCATAATACTGTACAGAACCATCTATGCCACTAATAAAAGTATGCGATGCGTGTTCATTATTTTTTA
>JBMSJE010000012.1:0-34445 GCA_049418605.1 Sediminibacterium sp.
CTAGATTATTTGGAGAAGGGCTAACGTTCGATGACGTTTTACTCATGCCAGCCTACTCCGAAATTTTACCAAGAGACACTGACATCCGCTCTCAACTTACAAAGTCTATCACGCTGAATGTACCTATGTTATCCGCCGCAATGGATACCGTTACAGAAGCCAACCTAGCTATTGCACTTGCACGCGAAGGCGGCATTGGTATTTTACACAAAAACATGAGCATCGACAAACAAGCCGAGCAAGTAAGACGTGTAAAAAGAAGTGAAAGCGGTATGATTGTTGACCCCATCACCCTTTTAGTAGACGCTACCATTGGTGACGCACTAAAACTCATGCGTGATAATAAAATTGGTGGTATTCCTATTGTAGACGCCGGACAAAAATTAGTAGGTATTTTAACCAATCGAGACCTTCGTTTTGAAACAGACAAAAAACGTAAAGTCAAAGAAGTAATGACTAAAGAAAATTTAGTGATTGCACCAGAAGGTACCGACCTCAAAAAAGCAGAAATTATTTTACGCAAACATAAGATCGAAAAATTACCCGTTGTCAACAAGCAAGGTAAACTCATTGGTCTTATCACCTACCGCGATATTCTACAACTACGTAATTTTCCAAACGCCGTTAAAGATGGCATTGGCCGTTTACTAGTAGGCGCTGCACTTGGCATCACGTCCGATTTAATGGACAGAGCCGCAGCACTTCAACACGTGGGCGTAGACGTGGTAACACTCGATAGCGCTCACGGACATAGCAAAGGTGTAATCGAAGCGCTTAAAGCACTTCGCAAAAATTTTAAAGGACTCCAAATTATAGCTGGTAATGTGGGTACGGCCCAGGGCGCCCTTGCGCTTGCCGCAGCCGGCGCCGACTGCGTTAAAGTGGGTATAGGGCCCGGTTCTATTTGCACAACACGTATTGTAGCGGGTGCAGGCGTTCCGCAACTTACGGCCATCATGGAAGCCAGCATAGCCCTAAAATCTAAGGGGATCCCGGTTATTGCAGATGGTGGTATTCGTTACACCGGCGATATGGTAAAAGCACTTGCTGCTGGCGCCAACGTAGTAATGATGGGATCTGTTTTTGCCGGTACCGAAGAAAGTCCTGGAGACACGATTATTTATGAAGGACGTAAGTTTAAAGAATACCGTGGCATGGGAAGCTTAGGCGCCATGAGTCAGGGAAGTGGCGACCGTTATTTCCAAGACGTAGAAGCGGATATTAAAAAATATGTGCCGGAAGGAATTGAAGGACGCGTTGCATACAAAGGAAATATCTCTGAAATTATATACCAATACGTTGGTGGATTAAGATCAGGTATGGGCTACTGTGGTGCTAAAAATATCAAAGCATTACAGCAAGCAACTTTTGTAAAAATCACCAACGCGGGCATGAAAGAAAGCCACGCACACGATATTGATATCACAAAAGAAGCGCCTAATTATAGCCGTAAATAATTACACGACTTGAAAAAATCAACCCTACTCGGTTATAGTATTTTAACAGGCCTGTTACTCGTTGTAGCATGGCCTGTTTTTTGGTTGGCCCTACTTTTATTTGTTGCCTGGGTGCCACTACTCATCATTGCAAACAACGTTACCAAAAAACTACATTTTTTTGGATATACTTTTTTATCAGTGCTCATCTGGAATATTGGCACCACCTACTGGATGTGGAACTCCACAGATGTGGGTAGCGTAGCAGCCATCATCGCCAACAGCCTACTCATGTGTGCGCCTTGGTTATTTTATTTTACTGCCGCACAAAAAAATAAAAACATCGGTTTTATTACGCTCATTGTTTCGTGGCTTACTTTCGAATACATTCATTTAAACTGGCAAATTAGCTGGCCCTGGCTCACGCTGGGCAATGGGTTTGCGATGCACACCAGCGTGATTCAGTGGTACGAATACACCGGCGTAGCCGGTGGAAGTTTATGGATACTGCTCATGAACATACTCGTGTTCAAATTAGTACGCGCAAAAAAAGAAAAGCAACCCATCAAAAAAAACGTCGTTCAAATTGTATCGTTTTTTATAGTGCCGGTTGTTTGCTCAAACCTGATACTCAGCTATCAAAAAACACAAGCCAACACAAATTCCAAAAATGCAACTAGTACACAAAATGTATTAGTGGTACAACCCAATATTGATCCGTATCAAAAGTTTGAAATTTCTAGTGCGTCATCGCAAATTGCAGCGCTCATTAACGCCACAGAATCAAACATGGATAGTAGCACCACCCTGGTGCTATGGCCAGAAACAGCCATGAGCGTTGCAGACTGGCAGGATAATATTACCACCAACCCCTACTACCAACCCATATTTGAATTTAGTAAAAGACACCCAAGGCTCAATATTTTATCGGGCATCGAAACCTATAAAAAATACGGCGCTACCAAAGAAACACCCACCGCTAAACAATCGAGCGATGGCAGTTTTTTTTACGACGCATTTAATGCAGCCGTATACATTAACAACGGAACGCCTCTTGCTTTTTACAACAAAAGCAAACTCGTGCCGGGTGTAGAAACCCTGCCAAGCTTTTTAAATTTTTTAGGACCGCTCCTCGAGCAGTTTGGAGGCTCCACGGGTGGATACGGAACTTCGGAAGAAGCAGAAGTGTTTACTAGCAATGGTTGCCAGTACATTAGCGCACCTATTATTTGTTACGAAAGTATTTACGGCGCTTATGTAGGCACGTACAAACAAAAAAGCGCTAACCTACTAGCTGTTATAACCAACGATGGATGGTGGGGTAACACAAGCGGGCACAAACAACATTTGCAGTATGCAGCACTTAGAGCCATAGAAACAAGAACCTGGGTGGCGCGCAGTGCCAATACAGGCATTTCAGCAGTAATTGATCCACTCGGAAATATTGTAGCACAAAAAGGATGGAATGAAAAGGCGGTGATTAAATACAGTATACCTACAAAATCTACCCTTACTTTTTACGCAAAATATGGCGATTGGGTGTATTTGATTTTTTCATGTTTTGCGGTTCTATTATTTATACAAGGTGTATACAAGCGCTTAAAAAAATAAGCATGGAAACCGGTTCATTTGAATTTCACAAACACCAAATGGGTTATGTAAAAACAGGCGATGGGCCGGCCGTTATTTTACTACATGGCTTTGGGGAAGACCACCACATTTTTAATAGTACCGTTTCAATGCTTGAAAAAACATATACGGTTTACACACCTGATTTATTAGGTACGGGCATGTCGCCAATAAATACATTCCCATCAAATTTTTCAATCGAATACCTAGCAGATAGCATAGCGGCTTTCATGGAGTATGAAAAAATAGAAAACTGTGTTTTACTCGGACATAGTATGGGTGGTTATGTAACGGTGGCTTTTGCAAAAAAATACCCGAAGTATCTAAAAGGTTTTGGATTACTTCATTCAACAGTTCTCCCTGACACACCCCTTAAAATTGAAAACAGAACCCGTGGCATTTCTTTTATACAAAAGTTTGGCGCCGCTACTTTTTTAGAAACTACAGCACCTAATTTATTTGGAACCTTTACCCAAAAAAACCACCCTACAATTGTCACTGATTTTACAAAAACACTGCCCCACTTTTCAAACGAAGCGCTGATAGCCTATTACCATGCTATGATGGCCCGCCCAAATCTTACACTAGTTTTAGAAACTACCCCCTTACCCGTACTGTTTATTTTAGGCGACCAGGATATGGCCGTTGCACTAGAAGACACATTACCACAAACAAAAATGCCCAATACCGCCTATCTTTATGTACTAGAAAATTGTGGCCACATGGGCATGCTAGAGCATCCCATTATTTTTAATAACGCTGTCCTTGATTTTTTGGATAAAGTGAATGCATGAAAAAATGGTTTTTAATACTACTCGTTAGCGCTTTTGTTACCACTGCGCATGCATCACATATTTCGGGTGGTGAAATGTATTATACCTATTTAGGTAAATCGCCTACCGATGCAAATAAGTTACGCTACGCTATAACACTTTTATTATACAAAGACACTACTGTTACGGGGGCTATGGTTGCATCACTCTCAAGTAATTATAATATTTCTATTTACAGAGGCGATAACAATGCGTTAGTTGGCAATTATGTGCTGAGTAGAAAAAATTATGAGTTCATGAAACTAGGCACCTACGATAAATGCTTGTCTAGTTTTCCGCGGGTAGAATTTGCCGTATCGGCCTATGAAGTGGTGGTAGATTTAGACCCTAATGCAGGTGGTTATTTTGCAAGCCATTCGCAATGTTGTAGGGTAAGTGGCGTATTAAATATGAACTCCAACACCGTGGGTATTAGTTACTGGGTAAAAATTCCGGGCAGTGACACCAATCCATTTGCACCAGATAATTCAAGCGCTACTTTTTTAAAAAAAGATACCATCCTCGTTTGTGTTTCCTCCCCCATGCAACTTGATTTTAGCGCTGTTGATCCAGACAAAGACTCGTTGGTATATTCATTTGCGCCAGGTTATGTAGGCGCTGGACCGCCACCCAATCAATTGCCCATACAATCGGACACACCGCCGTATACCTCCGTATCTTATTTTGGCGGATTTAGTTTTAATAAACCCTTTGGAAACACCTCCACACAAATCGATGCAAAAACAGGACTCGTTACCGGTAGAGCACCTGCTGTTACCGGTATTTATTTACTAGCGGTTCGTGTAGAGGAATACCGTAACGGTATAAAAATTGGGGAACACCAAAAAGAATTTCAAGTAAAAGTTGAAAACTGTTCGATAACCGCTGCTGAACTAAAACCTCAATATGTTTCATGCGATGGTTTTACGCTTCAATTTGAAAATGAATCGACAAGCCCTAGTGTAGCTAGTTATTTATGGAATTTTGGCGATGGTAGAACCAGTACTTTGCCAACACCAACTAACACCTACGCAGACACCGGTACTTATGTTTTAAAATTAGTTGTAACAAGCACCGGCGGTTGTCAAGATTCGGCAACATCAATAGTAAAAGTGTACCCCACCTTCAAAACAGATTTTTCAATAACAGGAACCTGCGTACTAAATAATTATACATTCAAAGATTTGTCCACTAGTAAATATGGTACTGTTAATAGTTGGCGTTGGAGTTTTGGTGATGCTGGTAGCACAGCAGATAGTGCCACCACAAAAGATACGGTGTGGAAATACAGCAGTGCACAAAAAGTAGCAGTCACACTTATTTCAACCAATAGCAAAGGATGCATAGACACCCTTACTAAACAAATAGATGTTTTAGACAAACCTCAAATTAATCTTCCATTTAAAGACACGCTAATTTGCAGTAACGATACACTTCCTTTAAAAGCAAATATTAGTAGTACCACCACTATTAGCTGGGTGCCTAGTAACAATGCCAATAAATTAAGAATTATTGGCGCTAATACCGCAAACCCCACCGTATATCCAAACGATAGCACCAAATATTATGTGACCGTTATGGACAATGGATGCAATGCTACTGACAGTGTGATGGTTAACGTACTTCAATTTATTAAAGTAGATTTAAAAACAGATACTACAATTTGTAGGGGTGATAGCTTTGCATTAGCACCTACTTCTTATGCGCTCTCTTATATATGGCGAAGCTCAAATGGTGATGTGGTAGATCCTATAAAAAATCCAATCATCAAACCAAGCACCAACAATATGTATTTTGTTACGGCCAATTTAGGAAAGTGCCAAGATAAAGATTCGATACTTATTAAAGTAGTGGCAACACCAGCAGTAAATGCAACACTTGATACCACTATTTGTTTTGGCACTTCGCTTCCATTACAAGCCACCATCATTGCTAGCAAATTTACATGGAGCCCTACCAGTAGTTTAACGGGCTTTAACACCCTGCGTCCTGTGGCAAGGCCAGTGAATTCTACAAACTATGTGATTGCCGTAACTGACACCATAGGTTGTCCGAAAATTGTTACCGATACCATTCGTGTAACAGTGGTGCCGCGTATTATACCAAATGCCGGAAACGATACCATGGCCGTTATAGGAAAACCAATGCAGCTTGGCGCGAGTGGTGGGCTTAGTTATTTATGGACACCATCTACCTTTTTAAATAACCCCCTAATTGCAAACCCCATTTTTATGGGTGCAGCAGGAACCGATTCTGTTGTCTACACGGTTAGGGTATTTGCACAAGCTGGCTGTTACGCCGAAGACAATGTTACCGTTACTATTTTTAATGGCATTTCTAATATATGGGTGCCATCTGGATTTACACCCAATAAAGATGGCAAAAACGATATTTTAAAACCTATCACAAAAGGCATCAAACAATTGATTCATTTTAATGTTTTTAATAGATGGGGGCAACTCATTTATACCACCAACCGAATGGGTGAAGGTTGGGATGGAACCTATAAAAATGAATTACAGCCAAGTGGCGCGTATGTGTATGAAGCAGTAGGTATCGACTACGCAGATAATAAAGTATTTACCAAAGGAACAAGTGTGATCATCAGATAAAATAAATTATGAGTAAAACAATTTTAATTACAGGTGCCACTTCTGGTTTTGGAGAAGCCATGGCCCATGTTTTTGCAGCAGCCGGTAACAAGTTAATTGTAACCGGAAGAAAAGAAAATTTATTATCAGCCTTACAAGAAACCCTTGTTTCAAAACACAATGCTACCGTTCATACATTATGTTTTGATGTGCAAAATAAAGAAGCTGTTTTTGCTGCTATAAATAGTATACCTGCGGATTTTAAAAATATTGATGTACTGATTAATAATGCAGGACTAGCGCTTGGTCGCGACGCTTTTCAGGACGCCAATTTAGACGACTGGGAAACCATGATTGACACCAATGTAAAAGGACTCCTATACGTGAGTAAAGCTGTGCTTCCACTACTGATACAAAATAAAAAAGCGCATATTATTAATATTGGTTCTACTGCTGGTGTAGAAGTATACAAAGAAGGAAATGTATACTGCGCTAGCAAGCATGCCGTGGCTGCCATTTCAAAATCAATGCGAATAGACCTCTTACCACAACACATAAAAGTAACGGCCATTCATCCGGGTGCCGCAGAAACGAATTTTAGTAATACCAGATTTAAAGGAGACGAAACAAAAGCAGCGGCCGTTTACGAAGGATACAAAGCCTTAGAAGCGGTTGATGTTGCAAATGTTGCCTACTATGTTACAACACTTCCGGATCATGTATGTATTAATGAACTTGTGGTAACCTGCACCAGTCAGGCAAACTCCTTTTATTTACAGAAATAAATTTTGCGCGCTATATCCGAAATGTATTTATCCAAAATCAATTTCGGTATTGTCGCCAATATTTAAACTACGCGACAAGCCTTTTACACTCGCGTCGCTTCCAATTAAAGAATTGTCTAGTACCACTTCGTGAAGGTTGGTATAACCACCAATAATACTATCTCTAATGATAGATTGTGTAATAGTGGTATTAGGGCCAATAGCAACATGGGGTCCAATAATCGCGTTTGAAATGGTGCAACCAGCTGCGATACTTACCGGATGAATAATAATGGTGTCTTTATAAATATCTGCCGCTGGTACATGTCCACCCATTTTTTTTAAGAGTGTTGCATTGGTTTCAAGTATCGATTCCTTTTTACCACAATCAAACCAATTGGCCACTTTAAAAGACCTGAAACGAGTACCCTTTTGCACCATACAGGCAAGCGCATCTGTTAAATTGTACTCGCCCCTAGTGGTAATATTTTCTACAAAAAGTTGCTGCAAACATTCAAATAAAACAGCTGTTTCATGAATCTTATAGAGTCCAACAAGCGCCATATTACTTTTTGGAATGGCTGGCTTTTCTACCAGATGTTCTATAAATCCATTTTCATCCAAAGTGGCCACACCAAAATCGCGTGGGTCATCTACTTTTCTTACCCCAATCATACTTTCGGGGCTTTCTATAATTTCCTTGACGTCAAAATCACAAATAGTATCCCCAAGGGCTACAAAAATGGGCTCGTCTCCAATGAGTTGCTTGGTTAATTCTACGGCATGACCTGTTCCCTGGCGTTCGTTCTGGTATACAAAATGCGTATTTAAATTTGGATAGGTTTGTTTAACGTAATCTTGTATTTTTTCCCCTAAATAACCCACAATAAAAATAAACTCGTTGATGCCCACATCACTTAACTGATCCACAATATGCGAGAGAATAGTTTTGCCGGCAATAGGTATTAATGCCTTGGGTTGCGTATACGTAAGCGGTCTTAATTTTGTGCCAGCACCAGCAACAGGGATAACAGCTTTCATAACTTGGGGGATTTAAAAAGATTTACCCACATCTAATAGGAGTTCGAAAATAGTAAAATTAGGCATTATAACAACAATTGTGAATAGTTTGAGACTTCGCCCCTTAATTTGAACCTGCTTAATCGAGGCCTTAACTTATCTTTGTGCCCAAGCAAAAAAATAGCAGCCATGCAAAGAGATACCCTTGTTTTTGACATCATCAACCAAGAATTAGCACGCCAACGTAGAGGCATCGAACTCATCGCTTCTGAAAACTTTACAAGTCTTCAAGTAATGCAAGCTTCTGGTAGTGTGATGACCAATAAATATGCCGAAGGGTACCCTGGACGCAGGTATTATGGTGGTTGCGAAATTGTCGATCAAACAGAGCAGTTAGCCATTGATCGTTTAAAGCAAATTTTTAACCTCGAATACGCCAACGTGCAACCACACAGCGGTGCACAAGCCAACGCAGCACTCATGCTTGCTATTTTGCAACCCGGCGACGCTATACTAGGTTTAGACCTTAGCATGGGTGGTCATTTAACGCACGGATCTGGCGTTAACTTTTCTGGTAAAATTTACAAGCCACATTTTTACGGTGTTGTAAAAGAAACAGGCTTAATAGATTATGAAATGCTTGAAGCTCAGGCAAGAGCGGCAAAACCAAAATTAATTATTTGTGGTGCTAGTGCCTACAGTAGAGATTGGGATTTTGCACGTATCAGAAAAGTAGCCGACGAAGTAGGCGCTTTTGTATTAGCTGATATTGCACATCCAGCAGGTTTAATTGCAAAAGGCTTATTGTCTTCTCCATTTGAACATTGTCATTTTGTAACGTCTACAACCCACAAAACTTTACGAGGCCCTCGTGGTGGTGTTATTATGATGGCCAAAGATGGTGAAAACACGCTTGGCTTAAAAGATATTAAAGGAAATTTAAGACTATGGTCTAATATTATTGATATGGCTGTGTTTCCGGGCACACAAGGCGGCCCACTAGAACACATAATTGCAGCTAAAGCCATTGCATTTGGTGAAATTTTAACGGACGAGTTTTTAGTATATCAACAGCAGGTGCAAAAAAATGCCCAAGCGATGGCTAAAAACTTTACCGATAAAGGCTATGAAATAATTAGTGGCGGTACAGACAACCACTTAATGCTAATTGATTTACGCAATAAAAATATCAGTGGTAAAAAAGCCGAGCAAGTATTAGGACACGCAGACATCACAGCAAATAAAAATATGGTACCTTACGATGACAAGTCTGCCTTTGTTACCTCAGGGATCAGATTTGGTGTTGCAGCTGTTACAACAAGAGGCATGGTGGAATCAGATATGGCTTTTGTTGTAAATGCAATAGACAAAGCCTTGATGAACCCTGATGATGCAGTACTTCTAGAAAAGTTAAAAGGCGAGGTAAATGAGTTTATGTCTCAATTTGTTTTATACCCTGAGCTATGATACAACGCATTCAAACCCTATGGTTACTGTTAGCAAGCATTTGCGCATTTGCATCTGTTAAGCTACCGTTTTATTATGGTAGCCTAGAAGTACCAGGACCCACTATTACCATCACACCATACGATAACTTTATGCTACTCGTATTTGTGATTGCGACTGCATTAATGGCGCTTGTATCTATTTTTTTATTTAGCAATAGAAGTTTACAAATCAAGATGTGTATCGTAGGCCTGATTTTGAGCTTGGCAAATTTGATGCACTACTTTTTGTACATGAAAAATTTTAAAACAGGCGGACTTTCGCTGTATTCGGCACTTAGCTTTTTAGTACCTGTGTTTTTTATACTTGCAATAATGGGTATTTACAAAGATCAAAAATTGCTTAAAAGCCTTGATCGTTTAAGATAAATCACAACCAACTCAATAGTTTTTAGGGGCAATCATAATTGCCTACATCTACTTGTAAATATTTATAGGTATTTAGCGGTATGAGAAGCTGCGCATTTTTTAATGCCTTGTGGCACACCTTCATATACAATAGTTCCTCCACCATCGCCTGCTTCGGGACCCATATCTATGAGCCAATCTGCCGATTTAATAACGTCGGTGTTGTGTTCAATAACAATGAGTGAATGACCCTGATCGATGAGTGCCGAAAAAGAATTGAGTAGTTTTTTGATATCATGAAAATGAAGTCCGGTGGTAGGCTCATCAAAAATAAATAGCATTTGGCCATGCCCTTTACCCTTACCTAAAAAGCTGGCAAGCTTTACACGCTGGGCTTCTCCGCCACTAAGGGTATCACTACTTTGACCTAGTTTAATATAGCCAAGCCCCACCGATTGAAGTGGCAATATGGCGTTATAAATATTTTTGTCTTCCACAAAAAAATCAAGTGCCTGATCTACAGATAATTCCAATACATCAAAAATATTTTTGTCTTTGTAATAGACTTCTAGTACTTCTTCTTTAAATCTTTTTCCACCACAAGACTCACAAGTAAGGTGTACGTCTGCTAAAAACTGCATCTCTACTACTTGTTCACCTTCTCCTTTGCAGGTATCACAGCGGCCACCATCCACATTAAATGAAAAATGCTTAGGCATAAAGCCACGCATTTTAGAAAGCGGTTGTTTCGAATATAAATCTCTAATGCCATCATAGGCTTTTATATAAGTAACTGGGTTACTACGTGACGATTTACCAATTGGGTTTTGGTCAACGAGTTCTATTTGTGAGATAGAATCGATATCACCAATTAGTTTAGAATGAAGTCCCACTTTATCGGCGGGCTCTCCTTTATATTTTTGAAGTGCTGGATATAAAATTTGTTTAACAAGCGTTGTTTTTCCACTACCACTCACACCACTTATGACACATAGAGATTGTAGTGGAAATTTAACGGTTAGGTTTTTTAAATTGTTTTGCCTAGCGCCTTCAATACCAATAAAACGGGTGCTCTTTCTTAATTTATTTGGTGCATCGATGGAAAGAGCGCCTGATAAATATTTACCCGTTAAGCTATCCGGATTTTTAATGAGCGCGTTATAATTACCTGCTGCTACTACTTCACCACCAAGGTGCGAAGCAAATGGACCCATATCTATAATATGATCTGCTTTACGCATAATCATTTCATCATGTTCCACCACTACTACGGTATTTCCTAAATCCCGTAGCGATTGAAGCACCCCAATTAAACGTTCCGTATCCCTAGAATGAAGACCAATGGAAGGCTCATCAAGTATATAGAGTGAGTTGGTTAAATTACTCCCTAAATTTCGGGTTAATTGTATGCGCTGACTTTCGCCACCACTGAGTGAATTAGCAAGCCTATCTAGCGTTAAATAGCCAAGACCCACGTCTAGTAGGGTTTGTAGGCGTTGATGAATTTCAATTAAAATTCTTTTAGCAACACTATTATCATGCTCAGATAATACAAGGTTATCAAACCAAACTTTTACATCACGCACCGGCATTTGACATAGTTCGCCAATATGTTTGCCACCCACTATTATATAAAGCGCTTCTTTGCGTAAACGGTATCCACCACAAGCGGTGCAAGTTGTGCGTCCACGATACCTACTTAATAAAACACGGTATTGTACTTTGTATAAATTTTGTTCTACCTCTTTAAAAAAATCATGAATACCATACACTTTACCCACACCATCCCATAACTGCTGGTACTGTGCTTTGGTTAATTGTGCAATAGGTTTATGTATAGGAAAATCTATTTTAGAAGCGCCTTTAATAAACTGGTCTTTCCACCAACTTAATTTTTCACCTTTCCAAGGCGCCACAGCACCTTCAAACAAACTTAAACGGGTATCCGGAATAACAAGGTCAGCATCTACCCCTAATACCTGACTAAAACCCTCACAAGTAGGGCATGCACCAAATGGATTGTTAAATGAAAATAAATTAGGTACTGGCTCCTCAAACACAATGCCATCTAGTTCAAACCGGCTGCTAAAATGATGTACTTTTTTTGTGTCCACCTCTATGTATACTTCACCCTCCCCTTCATAAAAAGCAGTTTGCACCGAATCGGACAAGCGGTGCAAATCGTCTTCATCAAAATCTTTAACCACAATACGGTCTATGAGTACCCAGGTTTGTGGCGTTGTTTGTGTGGCAGAGGTTTCTTTCGAGAGCGGCAATATTTTTTTTAATACAGCAGGCGTTTGTTCCATTAGCTCCTCTATGCGCATGAGCGGCTCCGCAGCAGATGCTACATAAATTCTTGAAAATCCTTTTTGTAATAAAATATTAAGCTCTTCAAGAACCGCTCTGTTTTTATGTTGCTTTAAAGCAACGCCAATCACTACTTTACTATTTTTTGGAAGGGCACAAATAGCTGCCACCACATCCGATACTTCATCTTTTTTTACTTCTTTACCACTAATCGGAGAAATGGTTTTACCTGCTCTTGCAAATAAAAGTCGGAGGTAGTCATATATTTCAGTCATGGAACCCACCGTACTGCGGGGTGTGCGGGTAATTACTCTTTGCTCTACTGCAATGGCGGGGCAAAGGCCTTTAATCATATCCACGTCTGGTTTTACCATGCGGGCCATAAACTGTCTGGCGTAGGCGCTCAAACTTTCGGCATAGCGGCGCTGCCCTTCGGCAAATAAAGTATCAATGGTTAATGATGATTTGCCACTCCCCGAAACGCCCGTTACCACTATAAATTGGCCGCGCGGAAATGCCACGCTTACATTTTTTAAATTGTGCACGCGCGCACCCACTACCTCAATAGCGTCTAGGCCCTTTAATGAACCCTTTGCCTGATCTACTTTTTGGCTCTTTGCCACTGCTGTATCAACTTGTTTTTTTGCTGCCATATATACGTACACAATGTAAACAGATTATCGCAGCATAGGTTTAGTTGCGTCTCAAATAATGCCAAATTTTTTTGGCGAGTACACAATTTTTTTAAGATTTATTCGATGTGAATAACCAAACCCCTCATTTGCAATGTATCCACAAGCGATCAAGCAGCATAAAAGATGGCTAATTTGAACCCCGAGAAGAAAAATAGACTATGAAAACACTCGAGCAGGTTGCAGATTTAGATTTGATCCGTTCCTTTCAAGCCGGCGATACAGAAGCATTTGACGTGCTGGTAACACGCTACAAAGACCGTATCTATTCTTCTATTCTATTTTTTGTCAAGGACACCTATTTAGCTGAAGACCTGTTTCAAGATGTGTTTATCAAAATTATTGATACCCTAAAAAATAAGCGCTACACCGAGGAAGGTAAATTTTTACCATGGGCGCTCCGAATAGCACACAACTTATGTGTCGACTATTTTAGAAAAGTAAAGCGCACCCCTGCCATAAAAACTTCGGACGATCAAGATATTTTTGAAGTGATCAATGTATCACAAGAGGCACCCGATCAAAAATTAATGCGCGGTGAAAGCCACGACAAAGTGCGCCGTATGTTAGACTTACTTCCCGAAGAGCAAAGAGAAATTATTGTGTTAAGGCATTACGCCAACCTTAGCTTTAAGGAAATTGCTGAAATCACCAATTGCAGCATTAATACGGCACTAGGTCGTATGCGTTACGGGTTAATTAACCTGCGCAAAATGATGACAGAAAATCAAATGACTTTATAAGTAAGTTGATTTAGCGCTAGAAAAACAAGCATTCACTTTATTTATTAGCTGCATCAAAAGCAGCTTTCACAGCGTCTAAGTGCTTAACAAAGCCCGCCACACTGGGGTCATAGCCATATTTTACATCACTTAGCGGATTTCCGTTCAAATCCAAAAACATATACAGCGGCTGCGCATTAAAACCAAAGGTTTTAATCTCGTAGTCTAGGTTTTTGCCACCTACTGTTTCAATTTTAACGCCGTTTTTATCGGTGTACTGCTCATGTGCAGGTAGTTCTTCTGATTCGTCTACATATAAACTTACGAGCACAAAATTTTCTTTGATGCGTGATAACACAGCCGGATCTTTCCATACCTGCTCCTCCATTTTACGGCAATTAGGACAAGTATGTCCTGTAAAATCAAGCATGATGGGCTTCTTTAAAATTTTTGCCGCAGCCAAGCCTTCTTCCAAATCAAAATACGCTGTTAACCCAAAAGGCACGTGTAATTTACTCGTGTACTTTTTGGGGGGTGCGGCCTGCGTTCCAGCACCAGGGCTTACGCCTACTGCATTACCAATTTTATATTGAAGGTCATTTAAATTAAATTCTTGTGTGGTAGCTGGTGGAATAAAACCACTGAGTGCCTTTAATGGAGCCCCCCAGAGGCCTGGCACCATGTACACAGCAAAACTAAAACTAGCCATCGCAAAAAATAAACGCGGCACGGATACAAATGGCAAATCACTATCGTGTGCAAATTTTAATTTGCCAAGTAAGTATACACCTAATAAGAAAAACACCACAATCCATAATACCAAAAATACATCTCTATTTAAAATACCTAAATGATAAGAGAGGTCTACATTGGATAAAAATTTAAGGGCTAATGCTAATTCAATAAAACCAAAACTTACTTTGATGGTATTTAACCAACCACCACTTTTTGGAAGTGACTGTAGCATGGATGGGAAAAATGCAAACAAAGAAAATGGAATAGCAAGACCTACCCCAAAACCCATCATACCCAAAATGGGCGCGAGTCCTACGCCTTGCATACTGGTTTGTCCAAGCAAGGTTCCCACAATAGGACCTGTGCAAGAAAACGAAACAATTACAAGGGTTAAAGCCATAAAAAAGATGCCGAGTAACCCGCCTTTGCCCGCTTTTTGATCTGCTTTATTGGCCCAACTATTAGGGAGTGCTAATTCAAAAGCACCAAAAAATGAAATGGCAAAAACAATAAACACCACAAAAAAGAAAATATTAGAAACCGGGTGCGTAGAAATGGTATATAAAATTTTATCGCCAAATATGAGCGTAAGCAACAGTGTTGGAATCGTATAAATTAAAATAATTGATAAAGAGTACCACAATGCATTTTTTAATCCTTCTATTCTTGTTTTGCTACGCTTTAAAAAAAAGCTAACCGTTACCGGAATGAGTGGAAACACACAAGGGGTAATAACAGCGAGTAATCCGGCTGCTAAGCAAAGTAAAAAAATACTCCACATAGAGCCTTCTTTATTTTCAGATGCCGCGCCGGCGTCAGCTATATCATTAGCAGAAGCAGCCGCGTCTGTAATCGTTACATTTATTTTTTCTTCGCCACTTGGAAAATCATCACCAGAAACGCTAAGCCAATTAAAAGAACCTTTAATAGCATTGGCACCTGCTTTAATACCAAGGGTATATGTAAAGGTAACACTATCATAAGCTGTACCTTTATCTGTACTACCCGGAAGCGCTACAGCCCCTGCTACGCCGTCTTCTTTAACGGCCGAAGTTACAGAAGCTGAACTATCTAATTGAAGTGACGACACAAATACATCGTCGTTATTTTTTTTTACGGCTGTAAAAATGCGGGTACCTTTTACAGCCACAGCATGCACTGTAAAAGTAGCAGTGGTATCGGTTAATTTGGAAGCCGAAAAAACAAACTGCACAGGTTGTTTAGAATCCTGTGCAGCTGCGCTATCAATTAATTGTATACTAGCAAGTAAAACAATAAATAATATTTTCTTAGTCATTATTGAAGCTTAAGGTCAAAGGTTTTTTTGCTCGGTGGTAAGCATTGACGGTCGTCACAAACCATATATGCTACAAATCCACTGATATTTGTTTTTATTCCGCCGCGCACTTTTAATGTTTGCGTATAAGTGGCCGTTTCACCAATATAACGAACCGTGGTTTTAAACAGGTCGTCATATACTTGTTCCACTTTACCCACTTCCTTGGTAGCACCCACAATTGTTACGAGTGGATTTTTATTAAAATTAATTTTAGTTGGAACCGGACCGCCTTTACCCGTGGTTTGCGAATAAATATGCCAATCCCCTTCTATGTGTGCGGTAGCTGTAAAAGTGTAGGTATCGGCACTTACTTTTTTTACAGCATAAGACCAATCTACGGGGTCCTGAATTTGAGCCGACGTAGTAAAAGAGATACACAGAACAGCAAGTATTGAAAATAATTTTTTCATAAAGGTTAATTTAAACCAAGTAATTCAAATACTTTTTTACCATCAATATTGCCAAGTATGCTTGAAGTGGCACGCTCTGGATGCGGCATCATACCAAATACATTTTTTGCAGCGTTGCTAATGCCGGCAATATTTTTTATAGCACCATTGGGATTACTGCCTTCTGCCTCATTCCCATTTTCGTCACAATACTTGAAAATAACTTGCCCGTTTGCTTCTAAGGCATCGAGTGTTTTATTGTCTGCAAAATAACGGCCTTCGCCATGAGCGATAGGTATTTTTAAGGTACCTGTTGCAGGATTTTTTATAAATACATTTTTACAAATAAATTGTTGATTGCTATTTTGTAACAATACACCCGGCAATAGACCACTCTCACATAAGATTTGAAAGCCATTACACACCCCTAATACTTTACCACCCCTATTTGCAAAATCAATAACAGATTGCATCATCGGACTAAAACGAGCAATCGCACCGCAACGTAAATAATCGCCATAAGAAAACCCGCCCGGAAGTATAATACAATCGTTAGTGGTAAACATACTAAGGTCTTTGTCTTTATGCCATAACATAATCACTTCTTTACCCAAATCCCCGGCCAATGCATCTTGCATGTCTCTGTCACAATTAGACCCTGGAAATACAACTACACCAAACTTCATAAAATGTATAATTATCTGATAGAATAGTACAAAGGTAACCCTCAAAAAGATAAGCGAAAGCCTAAATTTTCACCAAATGCCAGTTGTTGATAATTATAAGGCCGAGGGCCGTCCAAAACAGAAAATTGGGCAGTAATAGCTTTTTAGGGTTGCTATATCCATTAGAAATAGTTGCAGAAAGGGGAACCAGGCCCATTAGAAGTAATTGGGGTCCTAAACTGCTAAATAAAAAAGGACTTACCAGTAATACAAAAAGGAGCACCATCATCACCCCCCAATTTTTACGAATTTGTATCACAAGCCTACCCACATGTAATTGTAATTGATAAAGTCCAACAAGTGAGGCAAACACAATAAATCCAAGGTTAATAAGGTATAATGTGTCAAGGTCATGAAGCGGAGATCCAAACGAAATGGTTGGCAAATAAGTACCTACCAAAGCAAATTGATTGTTTAAAAAAAGAAACACCAAGACAAAATAATAAGGCAGCAAAATACCCAACAATAGCACCAACCACTCGGCTATTCTAAATGGTCTTACCACGGCTAATGCAAATAGAACTACTACAATTAAAATAGACAAAGGATGAAATAGTAAAATTGATATGCCTGCAATTAATCCAATATTAAATAAAAGGGTTTTAGGTTCTGGATTGTTATAAAGCCTACTCAATTTAATAAACATCCAAAGGGTCAATGAATTACTAACCAGTGTTTCTGTTATTAAATCAGATTGCATAAGAAGTCCTGACAACAAAATATAGGTCATGGCAGGAACAAAGTTGACATTTGAAAACATACGTAAATCCTGCATCACCATATTAAGGCGCAGCGCCTGTATTACGAGTAAAGCATGGAAAATGATTACCTGAATGGCAAGTGGTAAATTGTATATGTAATGAGCAAGAAAATATGAAAAAAGTCCATTTTGCTGTTCAGCAACAACAGCTGTTGTGAATTGGGCTGCCCCAAGATGGAAATGCACACCCACGCTTAATAGGAGCACAAGTAAGATATTTACAACAGATCTGTCTCTAAATAAAAAAACCATGGAATACGTTTCAGTCTAAAAGTAAGCTAATAATCAATTTTAGCAAAACAAGTATACCCCCTAAACATACATGGCACAATAATTTGCCTGAGCCCAACTTGCTTCGCAAGCCTAGGCATAAACTCATGACCACGATCTACATTTTTAAAGCCAGGGTTTCTGTTAATTCTGCCATCAGGCGTAATGGCCTGATTGGTTAATACGTTTTGATTTTTTTCTTGCATGTTAAAAATGAAATTGAGCTGATCCCCTGCATTTAACATCGAAAATCCAATAAAATTTTCCGAATTGTCGTCGAACTGGTTTTTGCGAATCATGTTACTCCATTCCATATTACCTTTTGCATCAAATGAAATGACTGCAATATTTTCTGCGTAATACCTGACTTGATTGTTATTACTAAAAAAAGAGTTGTTACGACCCCAAGGAGAAAGCCCTATACCACCCATGGGACTGTTCCAGGAATAATAATCCATAGGAGACCAAAAAGGGGAGCCGTATAAATAATCCCATCTATTGAGGGTACTTCCTTTGGAAGAAGTAAAAACAGATTCTGAAATCATCATAAAACCTCCATCGCGTCTTACAATAATATTCTTTAAAAAATAATCATTGAAAGCAGCCCTTGCACCATTTTGACCCTTTGCATCTTCTTTAAATTCATCCGAAAAAACAGTGGTAGCATTTAATAATTCCTTGTCTGAATTTTTATCCCACAAGGTAAAATAGATGCCTTCAATATTTCCACGTCTTTGTTTGCCAAAAAAAGAAGTAATTAAATAATGCTTATTTAAATTATCAACTTTAATATGAATGTCGTCTAAATAAATTCCTTTAACAGCCAAGTCAGAAATATGCGCTTCATCGTAATTGGCTTTCTTAGTAATGAGTGAAACCTTATTAATATTGTCATTTTGCGCTGTACCACTCGCTCTTACACAAATTAAATCGCCGTCATTGTCAAGTGCAAACTCTGCTAAAAAATCATTGCGTTGAGGCATTGGTAATGCGATACGCGATTTTCTGATGAGTGAAAAATTTTGATCGAATAAGCAAGTAGTTAAAACGTGCGACTTTTCATTATGGCTATTGATTTTAAAAATCATTATTTTTTTCTTGTCTTCACTCACCACCAAAGAATATAACCTGTTAGACCCAATACCGCTTGCATCAATCGTGCTATCAAGTTGCATGGGCTCCGATAATAAATTACCATCACTATCCATTTTTACCACCATACAATGCACGGTATTTTTTCGTTGAAATTGATAGAGCATGTAAAAGTGATTGGCGTAGGCTAAAAAGTCAGTTTGAATGAGCCTATCGGGCATATTGAGTTGTTGCTTTCCCAGTAGCTTCATTTCAGGATCAAAGACCGAAAGCGTGTGGGATTCTCGATAGTTTTTATACACTAAAATCTTTCCCCCTATTTTACCGAGCACCTCAAAATTATAGGAACGAGGATCGTCTTTGTCAGGTTCAGAAAAGGTAATTTGCTGTGCTTTTAAGGCAAAAGACAGCATAATAACCAGCGAAAAAAGGAGTAAAAACGACTTTTTCATAACAAAAAGCTTAGACCCTCAAAGGTAAGCTGCTTTATTAAGAAATACCTAACCAAAAGGTTAAATAAATCTTAGAGATAACCCTAATTTATTTAGAACCCGAACTTGTTTTTTGATATACATTTGTGCAGCATAAACATCATATACGTGAGCAAAAATCTTAACAAAGTCACTTCTGCTGGACTCATCATTGCACTAGGAATCATTTACGGAGACATTGGAACCTCTCCTTTGTACGTTTTAAACGAAATTATTACTGGAAGAGAAATTAGCGATTTGCTAATTATTGGCGCCCTATCCTGTATTATTTGGACGCTAACGCTCCAAACAACTTTCAAATATGTAATACTCACACTAAAAGCCGACAACAAAGGTGAGGGTGGTATTTTTAGTTTGTATGCACTGGTGAGAAGACGCAAAAAATGGTTGGTCATTCCCGCTATGATTGGAGGTGCGGCCCTACTAGCCGATGGTATTATCACGCCACCTATCACCGTTACTTCGGCCATTGAAGGACTCAGACAAATTCCTGTATTTCATGATATTACACAGCAAACCATTGTAACCATTGTTATTGCCATCATAAGTATCTTGTTTTTTGTACAACAATTTGGAACTGCTTCTATTGGAAAATTGTTTGGCCCAATCATGACAGTTTGGTTTGTCATGATTGCCATTTTAGGACTCAGTCATTTGCTAGACGAATTGTCCATTTTAAAAGCCTTTAATCCCTACTACGGTATCAAATTACTAGCCACCTATCCAAAAGGATTTTGGTTACTCGGCGCCGTGTTTTTATGCACCACCGGAGCAGAAGCACTATACAGTGATTTAGGACATTGCGGCAAAGGCAATATCCGCATTTCATGGATTTTTGTAAAAACATGTTTAATCATTAACTATTTAGGTCAAGGCGCTTGGTTATTGGCTCAGTATAAAGGGCAAATTATTCCAGTAGCAGTAATGGCTGATGGCTTTAATCCTTTTATTGGCATCATGCCACAGTGGTTTAAACTAATTGGCATTATCATTGCTGCGGCTGCAGCTATTATTGCGAGCCAGGCCTTAATTTCTGGATCCTTTACACTCATCAGCGAAGCCATGCGTCTTAATTTATGGCCTAAAATGAAAATTAATTATCCAACCGAAGAAAAAGGTCAACTATACATTCCCGGCATTAGCCTTTTATTGTTTGTAGGCTGCGTAGGCATTACCTTGTACTTTCAAAAATCTGCCAACATGGGCGCTGCGTATGGTTTAGCCATCACCCTTTGCATGATTAGCACCTCCATTTTGTTTGCCAACTTTTTAGTAAGCAAACGAACACTTCCAGCTTGGATTTATTTATACCTCGTTGTTTATTTACTTATTGAAACTTCATTTTTAATTGCCAACCTAGAAAAATTCATGCACGGTGGTTACGTAACACTCATTGTAGGTGGTGCACTATTTACGGTGATGTATGTATGGTTTAGAAGTAGAAAAATTAAAAATAGCTATGTAGAGTTTGTGCATTTGGAAGATTATATTCCAATGATTCAGGAGCTCAGTAACGACAAATCAATTCCTAAATACGCGACGCACCTAGTGTACATGACAAGTGCTAACAACCACAAAGAAATTGAGCATAAAATCATCTATTCTATTTTAAATAAAAAGCCAAAGCGCGCCGATATCTATTGGTTTGTACACGTAGATGTTATTGATGAACCCTACACTTGTGAATACTCGGTAGAACATATCATTCCCAATGATATTATTAGGGTTGAATTTAGACTTGGCTTTAGAATGGAACAACGTATCAACCTCATGTTTAGAAAAGTGGTGGAGGATCTGGTAACCAATAAAGAGGTGAATATTACCAGCCGTTACGAAAGCCTAGAAAAAAATAACGTAGTGGGTGATTTTCAATTTATTGTACTTGAAAAGTATTTAAGCGGTGATAATGATCTTCCGATAGTTGAAAGAATGATTATGAAACTATATTTCTGGCTTAAAGAAATTAGCCTTGGGGAAGAACGTGGATTTGGTCTTGATCCCAGTAATGTAACCATCGAAAAATTTCCGCTCATTGTGGCACCTGTTGCTGATTTAGATTTAAAGCGCATATATTTTGACGGGACCGGTGAAGACGAAGAAGATGAAATCGTATAAAAAATTACGATTCTTTTAGACTTACTTTTTTTGCAGCTACCTGTAATGTATAATGAACGCCATGCTTAATGGCATAATTTTCTTTGTCATGGCTTATTGGAAAATCATAACACACCGGATAGTTGTATTCAGCCACTGCTGCCTGTATGATTTCATTTACGGTTGCACCAAAAGCAGGATCTGAATCTTTGGTTTGTGTAAAGCCGCCAACTATAAGCCCAGCAAGGTTTTTAAGCATGCCGCTTCTTTTTAATTGAAGCATCATTCGGTCTATATTGTATTTGTATTCACCAATATCTTCTAAAAATAAAATGGCATTTTTTGTTTGCAAACGGGACGCCGTTCCAATTGCATGTGCTACAAGGGTTAAATTACCGCCCACCAGTTTTCCGGTTGCTGTTCCTAATCTATTGAGTGCATGTGTGGCTGCTTTGTAATTTGCTTTTTTACCCTGTAAGGCATTTTTTAAAGAAAGCACCCACTCGTTATTTGATCCACCATTATTAAAAGCAGCTGCCATGGGCGCATGCAGTGAAGCTGTTTTTAATACTTCCGAACAATGATTGTGCAGTAGTGTGATGTCACTAAATCCAATTAGCCACTTAGGATGCTTTTTAAACTTTTTAAAATCGAGTAAATCAATAATCCTACTCATGCCATATCCACCTCTACCGCATAATACGGCCTGCACTTTTTTATCATCGAGCATTGCTTGCATATCTGCTGCGCGCGCCTCGTCGGTGGCCGAAAAATAATGGTGCTGCGTTCCAAGGGTTTTACCAATTTTTACCTTGTAGCCCCAAGCCTCTAGGGTCGTAATACATGTTGCCGCTTTTTTAGCCGAAAGGGTGCCCGAAGGGCAAACAATACCAATAGTGTCGCCCTTTTTAAGGTAGGGTGGGATTTTGATCATGCGGCAATTTAGCAATTTCAAGCAGTACTGACAAGCCCATTCAAAAAGGCGCACAACAACGCAGCGAAATTTGTACTTTTGTACCCTATTATGAGTATACCCAAACGATATTTAATTACAGCAGCCCTTCCGTATGCGAATGGGCAAAAACATATAGGTCATTTGGCCGGCGCTTACTTGCCCGCCGATATTTACGTGCGTTATTTAAAAGCACAAAAAAGAGATGCTGTATTCGTTTGCGGAAGTGACGAGCATGGTACTGCTATTCCTATTCAGGCTACCAAAGAAGGCACCACAGCGCAGGCCATTATAGACAAGTACCATCCCTTAATGGAACAAAACTTTCAGGACCTAGGTATTGCATTTGATGTATACCACCGCACCAGTGACCCACTGCACCACCAAACAGCACAAGAATTTTTTACCAAACTTGAAGCCAACGGGGATTTAGAAACAAAAGAGACCGAACAATATTTTGACGAGAGCGCACAAACATTTTTAGCAGACCGTTACATTAAAGGCACATGCCCTTCTTGTGGTTATGATAGCGCCTATGGTGATCAGTGCGAGAAATGTGGCAAGAGTTTAAGTCCCGAAGAACTGATCAATCCAATAAGTACATTAAGTGGCAATGCACCTATTAAAAAAACAACCAAGCACTGGTACTTACCACTAAATAGACACGAAGATTTTTTACGTCATTGGATTTTAGAAGAACATGCAAACGACTGGAGATCCAGTGTGGTGGGGCAGTGCAAGAGTTGGATAGACGGCGGTTTACAACCGCGCGCTGTTACCCGTGATTTAGATTGGGGTGTAAAAGTGCCGTTAGCTGGTGCCGATGGCAAAGTGCTTTATGTATGGTTTGATGCGCCTATTGGTTATATCAGTGCCACTAAACAATGGGCCCTCAATACCGGTAACGATTGGAAACCTTATTGGGAAGATAAAGACACCAAGCTGGTGCATTTTATTGGAAAAGATAATATTGTTTTTCACTGTATTATTTTTCCGGTGATGCTCAAACTACATGGCAATATTTTACCCGCCGATGTTCCTGCCAACGAATTTATGAATTTGGAAGGCGATAAAATGAGCACTAGTCGCAATTGGAAATTAGACATGCAGGATTACATCACAGACTTTGTTAACAAAGAAAATGGTGGTGGTCAAATGGCGGATGCACTTAGGTATTACCTCACACAAATTGCACCTGAAACAAAGGATAGTGAATTTATGTGGAAGGGATTCCAAGACGCCGTTAATTCAGAACTCGTAAGTGTGTTTGGGAATTTTGTGAACCGTTCGCTCGTGCTCATGCACAAGCTTTGTAACGGTAAAGTGCCTCCTTACCACACAGATATAGAAGATAGTGAAGACGCCTCTGTTAAAGAAGCGATTGCTGCTACTGCTAAAAAAGTAAGCGATCTTATTGAAGGCTACCGTTTTAGAGAAGCGCTTTTTGAAGTGATTGCACTTGCCAGAATTGGTAATGGTTATATGCAAAAGAAAGAGCCATGGATTGTTGCCAAGCAATTAGCTGAAAATCCGGCGGCACAAAAACAAATTGACAACTGTTTGCACCTGTGTTTGCAGCTCACTGCTAACCTAGCTATTTTGGCGCAACCTTTTTTACCATTTACAGCTAAAAAAATGTGTCACTTACTAAAAGTGGTAGACAAAATATTAGACTGGGAAAATGCGGGTAGCTTAAAACTTTTAAGCGTAGGCTACACCCTTCGTGCACCAGAACTATTATTTAGAAAAATTGAAGATGAAGAAATTGCAGCGCAAATACAAAAATTAAATGACGCCGCTCAAACAAAAAAAATGGAAGCAACACCAACGTCAACTAATATGCCAACAACGTCTGCAATAGCTGCTGTAAAGCCTGAAATTGTATTTGATGATTTTGCTAAAATAGATTTGCGTGTAGGAACTATTGTTGCTGCTTCAAAAGTAGAAAAAGCCGATAAACTATTACAACTCAGTGTAGATCTGGGTTTTGAAACACGCACCATTGTTTCTGGTATTGCGCAGCACTTTGAACCAGAAGCTATTGTAGGTAAGCAAGTAACGGTAGTGGTTAATTTAGCACCACGCAAAATGAGGGGCATCGAAAGTAACGGCATGATACTGATGGCCGAAGATGCAATTGGTAAACTCCATTTTATTAACCCATCAGACAATATTAACCCAGGAAGTGGTGTGAGCTAATTAAGAATAGCTCACACACTCTTTATTTTCTTTATCGGTATAGGCTAGGCCTCTCTCTTTTAATACTTCGGCAGGTACACCATTCCATTTATTAGGAACATTACCCGCATAGCCTAAATCTTTAACACCCATTTCTGAAGTGTAAAAACCAGTAAGCGTTAAATCACGCATGAGGTTAAAAAAGGTAACGCCTTGTTTATTCTTAGGATCTGCTTTTTCTGGGTAGGCAATTTGATCCACCATTTTAATTTGGTCGGCAGCAGAACAATCAACAAATGCTTTGTCAAACTGTTTAAAGCACTGCATGTCAAGCCAGCGTAGACCACCGCGCATAGGTGTTTGATGCTCTGGCATGTCTTTTACAATAAAAGCAATAAACTCCGGCACTTTGGCCTCTGTGGCACTTCCACTGATGGCATCTTTGGGCACAATAATATCCGAAAGCACGGTAATGGTAGCTAGTTCATGTGCTGTAAAAAATTCAGGCTCTGCTTCCACTTTTTTCAAGTGGTCTTTTTCTTCTTGCATACGGTCGGCAAGAAGTGCTTCCGCGTCTGCTGCTACTTTTTTATCATCAGAACTTTTGCAGGCTTGCACCACTACTCCGGTAGCAACGGTACCTACAACAAGGGCTTTGATGGATTTTCTTCTGTCCATAATAATTATATTAAAAGTTACAGATTTTGTTTTTTAAGTTGGTCGATGATGTATTCGCTTGCACGCATACTTAGCGCCAGAATTGTCCAAGTGATATTTTTATCGGCCTGTGATGTGAACTGACTTCCGTCTACACAAAATAAGTTTTCACAATCATGTGCCTGACTCCATTTGTTTAATACAGATGTTTTTTTATCGTTACCCATACGCGCTGTTCCTGCTTCATGGATAATGTTTCCTGGATTTGAAAGACCGTAATTGTTGGACGCATCATCATCTCCACCCCAGGTAATAATAGCACCCATATTGTGCATGATTTCCTTAAAGGTTTCTTTCATGTGCTTGGCCTGATTGATTTCATAATCCGAATGCTTGGTATGAAAACGAAGCACCGGAATACCATATTTGTCAACAACAGTAGGATCAATTTCACAATAGTTATCGATGGTTGGAACAGCTTCCCCTCTTCCTCCCATACCTACACCAGCGCCATAAAAAAAGCGTGCGTCTTCTTTTAAAGAAGCACCATATCCACCAGCCTCTTTTGTTTTGCCGTGTACTGCAAATTTTCCGTTAAGACCTTGCATACCAAATCCAAAACCATAAGAAGGTTGTGTCATACCACCCCAGTACTCAATGTGGTAACCACGCGGGAAATCAAGTTTTGCTTTTTTATTATCAAGCCACCATGGTGTATAAATGTGCATACCACCTACGCCATCTTCGTTATAACGTTTACGATCAAATAAATCTGGTAAAACGCCACCAAGTGCCGCACCGGTAGAATCATGCAAGTATTTACCAAGCACATTGCTGCTATTGGCAAGTCCATTTGGATGACGTTGTGATTTTGAATTAAGCATTAAGCGCGCTGTTTCACAAGCACTTGCTGCAAGCACCACCACACGGCCCTGTACCTGATATTCAAGTCCATCCATTTTATTTACATACGCCACACCCGTTGCTTTACCTTCTTTGTTGGTAAGCACTTCACGTGCCATCGCTTGCGTTATCACATCTACATTTCCTGTTTGTACCGCAGGTCTGATAAGCGCGGTAGAAGAAGAAAAGTCAGCGGCGATTTTACAACTTCTATTACACTGACCACAGTAAAAACATTCGCCTCTATCTTTATTAATTTGCTTGGTTAAAATAGATAGTCGCGAAGGATACACAGGAATACCAGCACTAATAGCTGCTTTTTTCATGTATAGTTCATGCAGTCTTGGTTTTGGTGGCGGTAAAAAAATACCATCCGGATCATTTTCTAATCCTTCGTTGGTACCAAACACACCAAGTAGTTGATCTATTTTGTCGTAGTAAGGTTTTACATCTTCGTAACCAATTGGCCAGTCGGCACCAAGGCCATCAATGCTATGGCGTTTAAAATCTTTGGGACCAAAACGAAGGGAGATACGTCCCCAATGATTGGTTCTTCCGCCCATCATACGCGCGCGCCACCATTCCCATTTTTGAGAACCTTCGGCCATGGTATAAGGTTCACCATCAATCTCCCAACCCCAAAAACAGCCATCAAATTCACCAAACGGACGGTACTTAGAACTAGCCCCTCTGCGTTTAGATTCCCATGGATTTTTTAATTGAGAAGAATGCTTTACTGGATCATAATCGGCACCTGCTTCTAATAAGCAAACCTTTAATCCCGCACTCGCTAAAACGTAAGCAGCCATACCGCCACCAGCACCCGATCCCACAATTACTGCGTCGTACTGCTTAGCCGTTTTTTTAATTTGAAATTCTCCCATGTGTACAATTTTTACAGGTATAAATTAGCAGGAATGAAAATAAGATTTTTTGAGCAAAAAAAACCGCTCCAAATACAATTTGGAACGGTTTTGTGAAAATTGATTCAAACTCTGTTTAACTAGCTACAACCCATGCTGTTTCCGCAGTTTAAACACTTGTAACAAGTACCACTTCTGATGGTGATATGTCCGCAAGTATTACATGCTGGGGCGTCAGATTGCATGTTTTTAGCTGCTGCATTTACAGCGTCCATTCCAGCTGGAGCTGCTGCGGTAGCTGCAACATGTTGTAGTTTTTGTGCAGGAGCCGGTGCAGTAGCAGGCGCTGTTACGCGGATGCTGCTTAATTCTGGCTTACCTAGTAAAGTAGCTTCGCCATCATCTCCTGTATTTTCTACTTGTGGGCGGTCTAATACGTGTACTAAATCAGTTCTATTTAAGTACTCGTAAGCAAGCGCTCTAAACACGAAGTCTACAAGTGAAGTGGTGGTTTTAATATTTGGATGATCTACCATACCTGAAGGTTCAAATTTGGTAAACACAAACTTCTCAACAAACTCTTCTAGCGGCACACCATACTGTAAGCCTACAGAAATTGCGATAGCAAAGCAGTTCATAAAGCTTCTTAAAGTAGAACCTTCTTTTGCAAGATCAATAAAGATTTCACCAAGGGTGCCATCTGCATATTCACCTGTGCGTAAGAAAATAACTTGTCCGCCAATTTTTGCTTTTTGCGTAAAGCCTCTGCGCTTAGAAGGCAAAGATTTCTTTTCTACGATGCCAGATAACAAACGTTTTAATTTGGTATCGGTAGAAGCATTCATTCTTTTTTGAACCTCTTCTAATAATTCTTCAACAGTTAATTGACCTAAATCAACAATGCTTGAACCTGCTTCTGATGCAGTTGCAGTAGCTGTTTCAGCAGCTTCAGAAACAGTATCATCGGTTTTCTTTTTCTTATCTGATTTATTACTTAATGGTTGACTTAATTTAGAACCATCTCTATAAATCGCATTTGCTTTTAAGCCTAATTCCCAACTTAACATGTAGCTATCAGAAATATCAGATACGCTTGCTTCGTTTGGTAGGTTGATGGTTTTTGAAATCGCACCTGATAAGAATGGTTGACAAGCACCCATCATTCTGATGTGACCATGTGCGTGAATATAACGCTCACCTTTTTGACCACACTTGTTAGCGCAATCAAATACAGATAAATGTTCGTCCTTTAGATATGGAGCACCTTCTACTGTCATAGTACCACATACATAATCGTTTGCTTCTGCAATTTGATCTTCTGTGAAACCAATCGCTTCTAATAAGTTAAAGCTCCAGTCTGCATATTCTTCTTCCTTAAATCCTAGACGCTCCATGCAAGCATCACCTAGGGTAAAGCGGTTGAAAATAAATCCGATTTCGAATGCAGATTTCGCTGCACCATTTAATTTATCAATTTCTGCTTGTGAAAATCCTTTTGCTAGTAAAGCCGCAGAATTCACGTGTGGTGCACCTTCGAAGCTTGCATGACCCACTGCATAATTTACAATCGCATCAACTTCTGAAGGCGTGTATTTTAAATTCTTTAATGCTTGTGGTACAGACTGGTTGATGATTTTGAAATATCCACCACCAGATAATTTTTTGAACTTCACAAGTGCAAAGTCAGGCTCCACACCGGTTGTATCGCAGTCCATTACAAGACCAATGGTTCCTGTAGGTGCAATTACTGTTGTTTGTGCGTTTCTGTAACCATATTTTTCACCTAATTGTACCGCGTCGTCCCAAGCTTTGGTGGCCGCTTTTAATAGTACATCTGGTGTATATTTTGCCTTGATACCTTGAGGCTTAATTTCTAATCCTACATATGCATCATCTGCATCGTAAGCAGCAGCACGGTGGTTGCGCATTACACGAAGCATGTCTTCTTTGTTTTCTTCGTACTTATCAAAAGCACCTAAAAACGAAGCCATTTCTGCAGAAGTTTTGTAGGCAATACCCGTCATGATTGCAGTGATGGCACCAGCAATGCCACGCGCTTCTTCAGAATCGTATGCAATACCGCTTACCATTAGCATAGAACCAAGGTTTGCAAAACCTAAACCTGTGGTTCTGTAATCGTATGATAATTGCGCTACTTCTCTTGACGGGAACTGCGCCATTAAAATAGATATTTCAAGTACAGTCTGCCATAATCTTGTGGTATATTCAAAACCTTCTACATCAAACGAGTTATCGTCTTCATTGAAGAATTTACGTAGGTTGATAGAAGCTAGGTTACAAGCCGTGTTGTCTAAGAACATGTACTCCGAACAAGGGTTAGAAGCATTGATACGACCACCTTTAGGGCAAGTATGCCATTCGTTAATAGTAGTGTCGTATTGTGTTCCTGGATCTGCACAACGCCATGCCGCTTCTGAAATCGCATCCCATACTTTACGTGCAGGAATAGATTGCATTACACGACCATCGGTACGCGCTTTTAAATCCCAATTACCATCTTCTTTTAATGCTTTAAAAAATGTGTTAGGAATACGTACAGAGTTGTTTGAGTTTTGACCTGAAACAGTTGCATACGCTTCTCCTTCGTAACTATTATCATAACCAGCTGCAATAAGCGCTGCTACTTTGTTTTCTTCTTGAACTTTCCAGTTGATGAAGTCCATGATTTCTGGATGGTCTAAATCGAGGCAAACCATTTTAGCAGCTCTACGTGTAGTACCACCAGATTTGATTGCACCAGCAGCACGGTCACCAATTTTAAGGAAACTCATGAGTCCGCTAGAAGAACCACCACCAGATAATTTTTCGTTTGCTCCTCTAATTTGAGAGAAGTTGGTACCTACCCCAGAACCATATTTAAAAATACGCGCTTCACGTGTCCATAAGTCCATGATACCACCTTCATTTACTAAATCGTCGCTCACGCTTAGAATGAAACAGGCATGCGGTTGTGGACGCTCATACGCACTGGTAGAACGCTTTAACTGCTTGTCTGTTGGATCTACATAGTAATGACCTTGTGCACCACCAGTAATACCATAACTCTCGTGAAGTCCGGTATTAAACCATTGTGGTGAGTTAGGCACACAAGCTTGGTTTAAAATACTATATACGAGTTCTTCGTAAAATACCTGTGCATCGTTCGTTGTTGCGAAATAACCATATCGCTCTCCCCATACTCTCCAACAATTCGCCATACGGTGCGCAACCTGCTTCACCGTGGTTTCTCTACCTAATGAACCATCAGCTTGAGGGACACCCGCTTTTCTAAAATATTTTTGTGCTAAGATATCCGTAGCAATTTGGCTCCATTGTTTAGGAACTTCTACGTTTGTCATTTCAAATACCTTTTCACCATTCGGGTTCTTGATTACGCTATCACGGTAGTCGTACTCAAATTGATCAAAAGGAGAAACACCATCCTTGGTGAATCGGCGGCTGAATTGTAAGCCTTTCTTGGAGCGAGCGTTAGCCATACTGAGTGTCGATTTATACGAATTAATTAATGGGGTCCCGAACTCATAACAAAATGTTAAGCGGTTGACGAAAATATCTTTACATGAGCACAAAACAAGACCCTAAATATTAACAGGTTGTGGATAAGGATTTCGAACAAATTGAGAGTTCAAATCAGGATTGAATTTGACCCATTTTCCCCCATATGTTAGCAATAAAAAAAATATTTTTTGGGTGGTATTGGGGTTTTTCCCTTAATAATTATGGGGATTGAGGGGGTATTTTACATGACTCATTGAAAATGAACGCGTAATAGATGTCTAGAATGCTAAATCGCAGAAACAAATGACCGATAATTGCTTTTAACAAAAACTTTTCTGCATTTTTGCAGGACTACTATTGTACCCGTTCATGAGCCCAAACGTTTATTTTCAACTACTCGAATCAAAAAAAGCAGGTCGCCCACTTTTTACGGTCTTAATTGACCCCGATAAGGTTGATGCTAAAAGCCTAGAACATTTGATAGGGCTGGGTTTGGAAGCTAAAGTAGATTATTTTTTTGTAGGCGGAAGTTTGGTTATTTCCAATCACTTAGACGCCTGTATTCAGCAAATAAAAGCCGCTTGTAATATCCCTGTGATTTTATTTCCGGGATCACCTTCACAAGTGTCCAAATACGCAGACGCCCTTTTATACCTGTCTTTGATATCAGGGCGTAACCCAGAATTACTCATTGGACAGCACGTTATTAGCGCTCCTTTTGTAAAAAAATCGGGTCTCGAAATCATGCCAACCGGCTATATGGTGATTGATGGTGGCGCGCCTACCACGGTTTCCTATATTTCAAATGCAGCGCCCATTCCATCCAATAAACATGAAATAGCCATGTGCACGGCCATGGCTGGTGAAATGCTAGGCATGAAACTCATATACATGGATGCAGGCAGTGGTGCACAAACGCCTATTTCGGAGGCTATGATTAGCGCTGTGGCTAGCTCTATAAGCATTCCACTGATTGTGGGAGGCGGTATTACAGATCCTGAAAAAGCATACCTCAACTGTAAGGCTGGCGCCAATATGATTGTTATTGGTAATGCCATAGAAAAAGACCCAAGCCTCATCAAAGAAATGAGCGCTGCGATACACGCATCGGGCAAAATAACAGCGGGATAATCTATCTATTTTTTTGTATTTACCGTAAATCTTTACGACTTGTTAATCCTGCGGGAAATACATGGTTATGTAATAACTTAACAACATATGTTGCGGTTAAGAATAATCTATTTCAGATTTATTTAATAACCTAAATCCGTCCCTATGCGAATCAACAACATCTTACCCATTACCCTTTTTGCAGCAAGCCTTTTTATGGCTAGTAGCATTTGCGCACAAACAAATACAACTACTAGTAAATTCAAACCTAAGCCTACGTACACAGCACATTTGCATGCGGGAGGCGCGTTTTTTGGCACAGGCGATGTAAATGGTTATGGACTTTTAGTGGCCGTAGAAAAATCTGTTTTCAAAAAATCGGTACGCCCCTTTCCTGCTTTTCAAGTTGGCTTTGGCCTCAATTTTGAAACAGGCATTAGAAAGCCAGTAAATATTTTATATCCAAATGGTGATTTTGTGGAATCAAGTTATGGTCAAACCAGCAAAACATCGGGCTGGGCTACCTTTAAATATCACCCCTTTAAACACTCGATGGATGGATTTAGTATTACGGTAGGCCCAACATTAGGTATCACACAATCAACTTCTGAAAAAAGTGTAGGTTTTAGTTACGATCCATTTTATGGTGTCATTCGAAAATCTGTACTCGCAACAGAAAATCATTTTGGCATGGGTTACCGGATTGCAGTGCAACAACAATTTGTGATTAAGGATCAATTCATGATTGGTTTTCGTGCCGATTTTTCAAACGATGTACACGGCGATGTTAATACATTTTTAGGGGGCGGTTTGAGTTACCGATTTTAAAGAAGTCTTCGAAAATTTTTTAGTCAAATACCGGCCCGTTGGGCCGGTATTTTTTTGCTTTCATAAAAAATTTTATTCCTATAAAAAATTATCGCCCTTGCGGAAAATATCAGAACTAATGCGCAATAAAATTTTAATTGAGCCATGATTTAATTTCTGCGGTTTCACGTAACATATACAGGTATTGAATTGAATAGGTTGCAGTAGATAGCTATCCAACCACATTCTATTCACCATAAATTAAGCACTATGTTATTGAACGTAAAAAAAGGCTTGCTTGCACTAACGCTTCTTACTGGTTTTGTTAGTTGTAAAAAAAATGCAATCGACTACCAAAATGGCGGTATCGATCAGAGTAAAGTATACCAAAAACCAATTACCTATGATCAAATCGAACTCGTTAGCAACCTCGAAAAAATCACACTTATTTTAGAGGATCTCTACAAAGAAAAAAAGAACCTCAAACTGGTTAATGCAGCTATTTATTCCAAAGCCTACACCGACGAATCGGTTTTATTAAAAGACCTTATCAATCCAGGTGTAAGCATACTTCCGGCAAACAAAAAATTTGTGGCGCTTTGTGACAAATGGAATGTAAACCTGCAAGCATTTTCAGATAATTTTTGGACAGCAGCAAAAGAAAAAAACGACCCGACACTTGTGGCCTTTTTAGGCAAGGTGCAAACCATAGATATTCCTAATGGACTACTTTCTAGCCAAATACACAACGATGGCTATGTAAATAATAGTAATGAGGTGAGCATCTATTTCCCATACAGTTCCGAATATGATTATTCGGCAAGCGGTGACAGCTATGGTCCGGTAGCTAGCCTTGTTGCAGCCAGCGCCGAAGCCGACGAAGCACTTGGCTTTCAGCCTTTTTATAGTGGTGGTTCACTTCTAGAATACCGCCCTGTTGTTGTAAACGACGATTATGTATTTAATCATCCTACCCATATTGTGGGCATCAATGGCATAGAACCTTATCAAACACAGGATGCCAATGTAACGCCGCCAGTTGTTACTGCACCAAGCATTAACCGGGTGTATGTTGGTGACGCTATTTGTAGGGTGCAATATGACAGGCTTATTAGCTTTACCGGCAATGGGGGCGGATCAGAAATAGCCTATTGTAGAGTAAGCGGGTACCTTAAATTAGTGGGTCATCAAATCACCGAATTTGAAGATAAAACATCGGTGAAATTCGAACGTGGCACCATTCGCAAAAAACAATGGCTACGCGTATATGCGGTTTGGGACGCCGATTGGGTAGTTGATAACAAAGAACAGGTTTTTGCAATCTATGAAGACGATAACAATGCAGAAATCACATTTACGGGTTCTTTAAGCACAACTGTTAAAGTAGCTGATGGCACTAGCGTAGATGGCAGTATCGACTATCAAATTAAAAGGAGTTCGCAAGATGATATAATCAAGCAATTAAAAATTTCAAGAGCCTCTTATTTTGCTGGCGCACTAAGAAACCAAGGATGGGGATTTAGTATTGATAAATCATTTTTACCTGCCTCCGCTTCGCATGGTTGGCCATTTTATGACGCTGTTTCAGATGGTGGCGCAAACGTGGGTTGGACCTGGCCTTATGACGGCTATTAGTAGTTTGTAAATAACTAACAAGCCAACCCAAATACTAGTAACCATCCTTATTCGCTGGTTACAAAATAGTAGTAAGGTTGGCTTGTTTTCTATTTTA
>JBMSJE010000013.1:0-34254 GCA_049418605.1 Sediminibacterium sp.
TGGCTGTTTTAAAATTTAGGGTTTATTTAGAAGAAGATGACGCGGTGTACAGAGATATTGCCATCAAGCATACACAAACTTTTGCAGAACTACATTACGCTATTCTAAAAGCGTACGAGTTTGATACCAAACATCAGGCTACTTTTTATAGAAGTAATGATAAGTGGTTGCAAGGCCGCGAAATAAGTTTTGAAGTCTACGATAAAAAATATGTGGCACCGCCACTTCTTATGGCCGACACAGCTATTGGAACAGAAATCATTAATACCAATCAAAAATTTGTGTACGAATATGATTTTGCAAAAGGTTGGTTATTTTTAATAGAACTGATACATGTAAGCAAAGAAACGGATGCATCATTAACCTATCCACTAGTTACACGCACCGAAGGTATAGGACCACAGCAATATGGTACTAAAAGTTTGCTTGGCAATAAGTTTGCCGACATCGAAGAAAAATATGATTTGTCAGAAGCTGCGGACGGTTTTGGTGAAGAGGGAGATGAAGAAGATAACGGTAGCGATGATGCAGATGACGATGTGGTAGACAGTCAAGATGAGTATGGACAAGACGAATATTAATAAGGTTGTAGCGCATCTTGCTGCAAGCGATTTTGATTCAAACATACCCACGGTTATTGTTGTAGTAGGACCTACCGCGGTAGGTAAAACAGCTTTTGCCATAGCGCTTGCACAGCATTTTAATACCCAAATTATTTCTGCCGATTCGAGGCAATGTTACAAAGAACTTAATATTGGCGTTGCCAAACCAACAACCCAAGAGCTTGCTGCTGCAAAGCATTATTTTATAGGTACTCATTCTATTAACGAAGAAGTGAATGCAGGTGTTTTTGAAAAATACGCACTAGACGCAGCGGATCAAATTTTCAAAACAAATACAACAGCAGTGATGGTAGGCGGTACAGGACTTTATATCAAATCTTTTTGTGACGGTATTGATCTGATGCCCGCTATTGATATAGCTATTAGAAATACAGTGATTACAAACTTTGAAACAAATGGACTCGAATGGTTGCAAAAAGAAGTTGCAACGAAAGATCCCATTTATTGGGAAAGCACACATGAAAAAAACAATCCGCAGCGCCTCATGCGCGCACTTGAAATGGTGCTCGCAACCGGAAAATCCATTATTAGTTTTCAATCAGCACAAAAAATTACAAGGCCCTTTAATATTTTAAAAATTGGCCTATCCATGCCACGTGAAATACTCAATGGTCGCATTCATGAAAGGGTAGATGCCATGATGCAAGACGGACTGCTCGAAGAAGTGAAAGGGCTTTTACCTATGGCGCACTTAAATGCATTACAAACAGTAGGCTATCAAGAAATTTTTGCACACCTCCGTGGTGAAATATCTTTACAAGATGCTGTAACGGAGATCAAGCAACATACTAGGCAGTATGCCAAACGTCAAATGACCTGGTTTACAAAAGATGCTGCGGTAAACTGGTTAGAACTTGAATCCAAAAGTTAACATCACCGTTCCTCTCGATCCTGCTTGCGTAGCAAACGTATTTGGTTTATCGTTTAGGCGGTATGCAAATTGAACATCTTGGTTCATGATGTGCGCATAGCTTAGATCAATAAATATACCGTGGTCTCTATATCCAATACCACCTGTAGCAAGCATTCTGCTAGCATCTAAGGCATCGTCGGCGTAGGGGCTGCCATAGTAAGCACCACCTAGTCTAAACATAACGGTATGGAATTTTATTTCACCACCCAGCTTTACATTAAAGTTGCCTTTGTAGGTTTCCTTAATGGCTTCGTTTACCTGCGTGTAATAATTTTTTAAACCCATATCGGTAGGATCAGCAGCCGAAAATCTTGAGCCTTTGTAATTTACATACTCAATATCGGCACTTAAAAAAGCACGTTGTTTGCGGGTATCTTTCACTTCTCTAAATACATAACTCGCACTAGCTGTTGCTCTCCACGGCGTAACTAAGGTATAATTGCTTTCACCAGCTTTGCCACTATTGAGTGCATCGCTATTTGCAGATCTTGTGCGTGCATACGATTCGGTGTTGGCAATTAAGGAAGCCCTTACTTCATCTTTAAATCCAATCACCTGGGGTGTGTGTACTGCAAGGCCAACACGCCAAAATTCGGTAGGTTTATAAATGGTACCTAGTTTTAAACCCATACCAATACCTTTTGAACTAAAACTTTCTTGAAAAGTGAAACTTTCAAATTGGTTATTGGGGTTACTCGTTGCGTCTTTTTCGGTGTAGGTAAGTTCACGATTGTAATTGATGATTGGAATTGTCAAGCTTCCGCCTACATACATTTTGTCTTCCATATTGCCTGCAAGGCCAAGCGCTAGTTCGTGGTAACCACCATTTGTGTTGGCGTCATAACTTTGGTTCACACCCGTAGAAATAGGCACCATACTTTGGTAACCATCAAATTTTCCTTGTGCATTATTAGACGTGTCAATTAAAAAAGTTCTGAACGCTAATGAAGATCCAAAAATATAATTGCTTAATGCTGCATTGGTATCTGCTAAATCGCGGGTTAGTTCTTCGAGGTATTGCTCCGAAAATGAACTCATATTATTATATCCCTTAAACGTTACCCGGTTGTTGTAATTGGCTACTTGATTGATAGAAACCGCAATTGCATTACTGGTCCATTTGCTTTTTTTATTGTTGCTAAATCCAAAAATAAATCCAGTCGTGCCGTAGAGCATATTGTTTTTTGAGCTACTACTATCGGAACCTCTGTAATTGAATTTATTGTTGTTAAAGTTCATACCCGGCGACATGACAAACTCAGATGTTTTAAATAATCCAAGCCCCGCAGGGTTTACGTGGTTCGCCGTAATTTCTCCACCTAGTGAGCCCATTACACCACCAGTAGCTATGTTTCTGGCAGAACCATTTTGTGTATACCAAGCGGTACGAAGTGCATAGTCTGGTTGTTGTGCAAATAAGGTTGTAGCAAATAATGTTGCAACAGCAAGTATCGTTAGTTTCATAAATGTTTGATTGAATCCGTTAGATCTAGTTATCTCTTCCGCCTCTGCCAGTGGATGTGCTAGTGCCAGTGCTTTTTACACCACCGCTATTGCCACCTGCATTACTAGAAGGAACAGCCGCTGCTCCAGTATTTGGATTAGAAAAACTTCTGGCCGCTCTATCCCAACTGTTGTTATTGACAGCGCCTGCAACAGTTGTAGCGGTAGAGAATACTTTTTTTACAAGGTTCCCAAAACTATTGTTGTTGGTTCCCGTTTCATACACGCCCGTTTTTGGATTGCGATAGCCTAAATTAACGTTGCCGTATGTTTTATTTTTATAGGCAGTAACATTAGATCCTGCACCAATAGCGCCACTAAACTTTGGATTTCTAAAAGCGATGACAGTACTAATTGGATTTGCAATACCGCCGCGCCAGCCGTAGCCAAGTCCTAGATTAGGTCCAAAACCTAATGCTGGATTAAATCCAAATACAGGGTTGAATCCGTAATTGCATCCGCAGTTATAATTGTATCTGAAATTGTTGAAATTGTTGTTGAAATGGTTACCCGTAAAATCAAAACGGCTATCATACCAATAGCTATAATCATCAATACAGCTAAAGCGGTAGCGGTTGCTTAATTTTAGACGTAAAAAACGGTCTTCCTGCACCTCGGTATAGCGGTTGTACTGCTCTTTGGCCTCTTCTTCGCGCTCTAATTCTTTTTTGCTCACACCGTTGGCTGGCGAATAATAAACGTCGTCGGGGGTTTGTCCGGCTTCGTAAACGGTTCCGCAACTGGTTGCAAAAACGAGTAAAACTGCTACTGATAGGAGGTTAGTTTTCATGGCAGATAGGTATTTAAGTATACTATTATGCGAAGTTACATACATTTGCGGTGCAGGCAACTACAATTACATGGTTGGTAATTAATATCTAAACTAACAATTGTAAGCCTATTATTTTGTTAAGAATATTGTAATTCAATTATGAGCAAGGAAATAACCCCAAGAGCCCAGGATTATTCGCAGTGGTACAACGATTTAGTGATTAAAGGAAGCCTCGCAGATCATAGTGCGGTTAGAGGCTGTATGGTGATCAAACCCTATGGTTTTGCACTTTGGGAAAACATGCGTGATGTACTAGACAAAATGTTCAAAGACACGGGTCACCAAAATGCATACTTCCCTTTATTTATTCCTAAGAGTTTATTTGAGGCCGAAGAAAAAAATGCAGAAGGTTTTGCAAAAGAGTGTGCGATTGTTACGCATTACCGTTTAAAAACAGATCCTAACAATAAAGGAAAATTAATTGTAGATCCAGAAGCAAAACTAGAAGAAGAACTAGTGGTGCGTCCTACATCGGAAGCGATTATTTGGAACACCTATAAAGGCTGGATTCAATCCTATCGTGATTTACCAATACTTGTAAACCAGTGGGCCAATGTGGTGCGCTGGGAAATGAGAACCCGACTTTTTTTACGCACCGCAGAGTTTTTATGGCAGGAAGGTCATACGGCACATGCTACAAAAGCAGAGGCGGTAGAGGAAACCACCAGAATGCTAGATGTGTACGCCGATTTTGTAGAAAATTGGATGGCACTTCCTGTAATTAAAGGAGTAAAAACGGCTAACGAACGTTTTGCAGGTGCCGAAGATACCTATTGTATAGAGGCTATGATGCAGGATGGTAAAGCCTTACAGGCAGGTACCTCACACTTTTTAGGACAAAATTTTGCAAAAGCTTTTGATGTAAAATTCTCTGATAAAAACAACAACCTAGAATATGTGTGGGCTACTAGTTGGGGTGTGAGTACCCGTTTAATTGGTGCACTTGTGATGGCGCATAGTGATGATCAAGGCCTTGTACTACCTCCAAAAATTGCGCCACTCCAAGTTGTGATTGTTCCAATTTTTAAAGGAGACGAACAAAAAGCTGCCATCGATGCAAAAGTAACGGTGATGATGGCCGAATTAAAAGCGCTTGGTGTTTCTGTAAAATATGATGATAGCGATAATGCAAGACCCGGATGGAAATTTGCAGAATATGAAATGAAAGGGGTGCCTGTACGAATTGCCATTGGTGCAAGAGATTTAGAACAAAATATTGTAGAAGTGGCAAGACGTGATACCAAAGAAAAAGCAAATGCATCAATTGACGGTATTGGACTTCATGTAAAAAATTTACTAGACGATATTCAGGCAAATATTTTTAATAAAGCCAAGGCCTTTAGAGATGATCATATCACAGAAGCTAATACTTGGGATGAATTCGTTGAGTTACTAGATAACAAAACTGGATTTATATCGGCTCATTGGGACGGTTCACCAGAAACGGAAGAAAAAATTAAAGAACAAACCAAGGCTACCATTCGATGTATTCCATTAAATAATAAGCAGGAAGCGGGCACTTGTATTTTATCGGGCAACCCTTCTACACAGCGCGTTTTATTTGCGAGGGCTTATTAATCTATGAAGAAGCAAAAAGAGTACCATCCATCCATGCAGCCCTACCTAGATGGGCAGGTGATATTATTTGATAAGCCACTCAAATGGACATCCTTTGATATCATTAAAAAAGTGCGTTACCAAACGCGTATTGCAAAAGTGGGTCATGCCGGAACCTTAGATCCACTCGCTACTGGACTTCTTATTGTTTGCACGGGAAAATTTACCAAGCAAATCAATGATTATATGGGTATGGAAAAAGAGTATACGGGTACGATTACACTCGGTGCTACAACGCCTACTTTTGATTTAGAAAGTGAGCCAACTAGTATCACTTCTTTGGAAAATATTACGGCGCAAAAAGTAATGGATGCCACCGCTCCATTTACCGGAGCTATTATGCAAATGCCACCCATGCACTCAGCTATTAAAAAAGATGGACAGCGCTTATATTATGCAGCTAGAAGTGGAGAGGTAGTAGAGATAGATCCAAGACCTGTTACCATTTACGAATTTGAAATCACAAATATAGAATTACCTGTTGTGCATTTTAGGGTACGCTGTAGTACGGGCACTTATATTAGAAGTTTAGCCAACGACTTTGGTGCAGCACTTGGTGTAGGCGGGTATTTAAGTAGCTTACGACGTACAAAAATTGGATCTTTTTCGGTAGAAGACGCGATGCAAATAACGGCATTTGAAGAGCATATTGCTATACTAAAAGGGGAGACCGATACCAAACTGTAAGGCCAGGTTGTTTACTTTTAAGCCAGAGGCACGAGTTTCTGTGATAGCAAAATTATTAAAACTCATCCATCCATTGTTTTGTTGACGCGCAGGGTCTTTAACGCGGTAGGCGAGATCAAAGCGTAGTAAAAAATACGAGAAGTCAAAACGTAGTCCAGTTCCTAAACCAATAGCTAGGTCTCTTCCAAAATTTTTAAAAGTAAAATGTGCATCCGGTTCGGTGGCATTTTTTTTGATGTTCCAAATATTTCCAATATCTGCAAATACAGCGCCTCCAATTTTAACCGATGAAAAATCGGCAACCGTAAAACGGTATTCAATATTTGTTTCGAGTTGCATATCGCCAAAACGGTCTCTATAACTTGAGTTAACCGTGTCACTAAATACCGAACTTCCAAGACCTAACTGTCTGAGTCCCCAAGCACGCATGCTGTAAGGGCCTCCCGCAATAAACTGTTTAAAAAATGGTAAGCTTTTTCCTAAAACAGGATCAGAACCATAGTTATAACCAAAGCCAGCAAAAGCACGGTACGCAAATTCAGATTTCCTGTAACGGTTTAATTGTCTGTACTCCGTTTCTGTTTTAATGTAGCGGTATACATTGTTTTTGATACCCGGAAATAATTCAAAAATGCCACCCGCTTCTTCGGCACTTATACGCAGGTAGTGGCTTCTGTTTTTGTGCTTGACACTGTTAACGGTTCTAATAAAAGAAAAGCTTTGACTAAAAATATTGCCTTCATTAAAAGAGGCTTGTAAAAACGGATTGTTTTTAATAAGGCTATCTAGTCCACCAAGTCTCGTAATGCCATAGAGTTCCAAATTTAGTGGTTTGTACAACCAAATATTATCGCCACTACTTTTTTGTTGGTGCCACTCGTAACCAATACTTGTCACCAAAGAATTTAACCTATAGTAATCTTTTCTGTCTACATAAGAACCATTGATGGAAATAAGTGTTCTTTGGTTATCTAACGCTTTTATTTTTTTCCAATTTTTAAATGGCTGCATAATATGCGGGATCGCATACGTATGTCCTGCATTGATTAAAAATGTTTGGACAATATTATTATCAGTGGCGCCAATTAAATTTAATTCTACCCCGGTTCTAAAACTTGTTACCGATTGAATAGCCTGCTTCCAAACATTGCGGTTGGTGTAGTTTAAGTTGGTAGAAATTCCAAGTGTATTACCAGTTACAATGTCGGCAGAGTTACGGCTACCTTCTAAATCAATAGAAGCACTTTGCTTGATAGCGGGCACTAAAAATAAATGAATGTCTAGGCTGTCTTTTGCTGTTTTTAATATGCGCGCATCTACTTGTTGCCAAGCACCTATTTGTCCTACTGTATTTAAAGTTTTATAGTAAAGCCCTTCGTTGTATAGTGTTCCAGGTAATAAATAGTTGTGTTGTAAAAGCGGTTTACTACTAAATTTTCCCGTTTTATGGTGAAATGTGATTTGCTTGTGTAAATTACTCGTTAAATACCGATTACCAATTAAAGTATCAGGCGATTCGTAAATACTTACTTCTGGATAATAGTGAACGGCTCTAATGGTAAATGGTGTTGTTTGATTGCTGTCAAGTGTCTTTTTATTCTTAATTAAAATATCCCAGTTGATATTGGATTGTTGTTTGGCCTGAATACTATCAATTCTATTTATTTGTTCAAAAGGATTGGTAACAATTGCTAACAATTTGGTATCTACGGTATCAACCTCTGCTACTAAAAGTTCTTTGTTGAAACCGTAGTAACCATTACTCCGGTAAAGGCTTGTTAAACGTTCTAGATCTTGACTGATAGACTCTTTGGTGTAAACACGCCCTTTTACAAGACTACTTTCTTTGTTATTTTGAAGGGTAAGGGCTTGCAAGCTACTATCTTCTATGGCGTAGCCTACTTTGTTGACTAGTGTTTTACTGCCGGGTGTAATACGAAGAACAATATGTGTTTGCAATTGATCTCCAACGGTGTCTACGCTAATTGAATCTTTAAAGGAGGCTCTATAAAAACCCCTGGTTTGTAAATAGGCATTCATGAAGCTAATAGAACGCTGCAAATTAATGGGTTCAAAAACCGCAGGCTGCTTCATTTTATAGAAAAAGCCAAATTTTTGGATGCTTCTGATACGAATACTATCGTCCCAGTAATTATCTAGTTCGGTAGTTAATTGTTTTTTCTCATCTTTGGACCCTGTACCGGCAATTTCAATTTTATTGTTGTAAACAAAAGCCTTGTTAATAGGGTAGTTGACAACCGTTGTTCGGCGTTGCTCGGAGCAGGCAGATAACATACAAATCACTATTATAGTGACAAGTGTACTGGCTAATTGATTAAAATTGCTTACTAAACGCATAACGATGGTAACGAAGTCTGAGCTCAAATATATCCAATCTTTGTCCGACAAAAAAGTTAGACTTGAAACCGGTTGTTTTATTGCCGAAGGCGTAAAGCTGGTAGGAGAAATGATTGCAGCAGGCTATCCATTAAAAGCTGTGTATGCGCTTGATAGTTGGGAGTCGCCAAATGCTAGTATTGAAGTAAACCGCATTGAAGCTTTTGAACTTGAAAAAATGAGTTTGCTTCAAACACCTCATCAAGTACTAGCGGTTGCTATGATGCCCCAAAAATTAGCAGCACTGGATTTGGCTGGTCAATTAACAATTGTTTTGGATGGTATACAAGACCCAGGAAATATGGGCACCATTATTAGAACCGCTGATTGGTTTGGGATTAAACAAATAGTGGCTAGTGAAGACACGGTAGATGTTTATAATCCAAAAGTAATTGGAGCTACCATGGGTAGTTTTATGCGCGTAACAGTCACTTATAAAAATTTACAAGAATGGATACCTACTGTAAAATTACCAGTGTATGGGGCTTTATTAGAAGGTGAAAATGTATTTACAACAAAAGCACCTAAACATGGGTTGCTTGTTATAGGTAGTGAAGGAAAAGGTATTCGTGAAAATATAATAGATTTTATTACACATCCGGTTACCATTCCTAAAATTGGTGACGCAGAATCTTTAAATGCAGGTATCGCCGCAGGTATTATTGTAGCGCAATTAACGCGCTAATTATTTAAATTCAATCGCTTTTACCGGACTAATTTTTGGTATGAGAAGGGTAGGTAAAAAGAGGGATACAAAACATGCTATACTAGTGCCTAAGCATACAGCAGCTACTTCCCACCAAATTATTTTGATAGGTGCAACTGTGATATAATAGGACGCTTCGTCGAGTGTAATAAAACCGGTAGCTTGTTGTAACAAACAAATACCAACGCCTATAATAAGGCCAAAACCAACACCAGCAAGGGTTATAAAGGAGGCGTATACAATAAATATTTTTTGAATGGTCCAGTTAGTAGCACCCATCGATTTTAATAAGCCAATCATGTTGGTGCGTTCGAGCATTAATATAAGCAGGCAAGTAATTAAATTAATAAGTGCCACAATGCCCATCACAATAAATACCACATTACGGTTAACGTCTTGAATGGCTAGCCAATCAAAAATATTGGGATAAATTTCTTTGATACTTTTACTCATCCATTCGGTAGGTAGGGTATTGGATAACGCGGCACTTATTGTATCTATATTTTGGTATTGATCCACAAAAACTTCATAACCTCCAATTTGATTGGCGTCCCAATTATTGATGCGCCTAATTAAATTAATGTCTGCTATCATAAAAAGTTTATCATACTCTTCTATGCCAGTATGATAAAAGCCTACCACTACTAATTTGCGGTAGGTTTTTTGTGCATCCGTGTTATTCGCAACAAAATGCACTTTAATGGTATCATTTATTTTTATTTGCAGCTGCTTTGCAACGGCGTCGGAAATAAGGGTTTCTTTGCTGTATATACTAGCCCTGAAATCTAACCATCTACCCTTTACTAAAAACTTTTTTAGAGCACTATGGTTTTCGTTTTTTTCGATGCCTTTGATAAGAACGCCTTCAATTTCACTATTGGATTCTAATACCGCAGACTTAGTAGCAAAACTTTGATAAGATACTACGCCTGGTGCAGATGCAATAATTTCTTCAATCGCTTTGTTTTTAGTAAGGGGTAGTTCTTCGGAAATCAAGGATTTGCCCGTTTCATATTTTTGCACCCGAATATGCCCCCAAAAACCAAATATTTTTTCTGCTACTTTTTCCTGAAAACCATGTACAAAAGCAAGGGTGATGATCATGGCTATAATGCTCACAGCAGTGGCTGCCACCGAAAGCCGGATGATGAATCTGGAAAAACTTTGCTGCTTGTTAAAAGCGATGCGTTTGGCAATATGGAAGGATAGGCCCAAAAAGGTTGTTTTGGTAAAATTACGAATAGTATTTTTGTAAGCATGAATCTAACCCATAAATATTGGACGAGTTGGCTGCTATTGTTATTTGTTTTGACTACAGCTAGCAAAGCGCAGCGCGCGCCGGACCAAATTTATATGTCAAACATTAAAACGCCGCTCCTATTTCAGCAAAACGATCAACCATCAATACCCCTTATTCGACTTCAATCTTCTGATTTGCTGGAACTTCATTTTGATGATTTGTCGGGTGTACCCAAAAATTATTTTTACAGCTTTCAACTTTGTAACGCAGATTGGACACCCGCCATGTTAAACCCATTTGATTACATTAGTGGCTTTCCTCAAAATAGAATTAGTATGTACCGTGTATCAAGTGTTGCTGCAACACGTTATGTACATTATCAAGTGCTACTACCCGAAAAAAACGCCGTCCCTACAAAAAGTGGTAATTATATTTTAAAAGTTTTTTTAGATAACGATACAACTAAACTTGCATTTACAAAAAGGTTGTATGTGCTAGACGAAAAAGTAACGCTAGGGGCTGGTATCACTCAACCTTATGGTTCCGACATTATGCGTACCCACCAAAAAATTCAGGTAAACGTGGGTACCAAAGAATTAAATATTTTAAGCCCAGGTAAACAAACAAAACTCCTGATTGAACAAAATAATGTACACACTGGTGCCGGATTTATAACCCAACCCACATTTATTAGGGGTAAAAATTTTGAATATTCTACCGAAGATGCACATCAAGTTTTTGAAGCTGGTAAAGAATACCGCTGGGTAGACATACGAAGTTTTCGATTTGAATCGGACCGTGTTGTTAGAACCAACCGAAGCAAAAATCCTATAACGATTACGGTGAAACCTGATTTCACAAGAAATGATCAGCGCGCTATTTTTTATATGGACACCAATGGTTGGACTTCTATTTCAAGTACCGAACTTATTAACCCATGGTGGCAAGGCGATTATGCCTATGTTAATTTCACCTATGTGCCACCGGCTTTAAAAGCCCTCCCCAATAAAGAACTTTACATAGTGGGGCAGCTCACCGGAAATACGCTTGGTGATACCGCAAAAATGGAATTTGACCAGGGTGTTGGGGCATATACTAGAACCCTGCTTCTTAAACAAGGTTTTTATAATTATACTTATGTAACTAAGGAAAAAGGGGCTCCTTTTTACAATGCTTCTTTTGCCCCCACCGAAGGTAATTTTTGGGAAACCGAAAACGATTACACCGTATTTTACTATTACAGGTCACTAGGTGGCCGTCATGACGAGTTAATAGGCTTTGCCAAGGTGAATTCTCGAAATCAGCTCGGGATCAGGTAGTTTGGCTTATTTAATCCTTTAAAAAATTAGGGAGAATTGAGGGCAAACCTTACTTTTGCAACGGCAGGTCTTACACGACCAGCTCCTGCGAACCTCCCCAGGGTAGGAATACAGCAAGGATAAGCGGTTGAGCGGTGCGATGTGAGTAGCCTGCCATTTTTTTATTCCCCGTCTATTTCGGGGAATTTACTTTTAACAGAAAAACCATGAAGTTTTTTATTGACACGGGCAACCTCGCTCAAATTAAAGAAGCCTACGATTTAGGCATTTTGGATGGTGTTACAACCAACCCAACGTTGATGGCTAAAGAAGGTGTAAAAGGCGAAGAAGCAATCGCTAACCACTACAAAACAATTTGCGAAATGGCAGATGGTGATGTGAGTGCCGAAGTACTTTCTACCGATTTTGCTACGATGGTTGAAGAAGGTAAAAAACTAGCTGCGATACACCCAAATATTGTGGTTAAAGTGCCACTTATTAAAGACGGTATTAAGGCAATCAAGTGGTTTACTGATAATGGAATTAGAACCAACTGTACACTTGTGTTTAGTGCGGGTCAAGCTATTTTAGCCGCAAAAGCAGGTGCTACGTATGTGTCTCCATTTATTGGAAGAATTGACGATAGCTCTTGGGATGGTATGGAACTGATTGGACAAATCAGACACATTTATGATATCCAAGGATTTAAAACAGAAATATTAGCAGCGTCTATTAGAAATGCGCTACACATTGTTAAAGCTGCAGAAGCAGGTGCCGACGTTTGTACCTGTCCGCTAGATTCAATTTTAGGACTTCTAAAACATCCTTTAACAGATATTGGACTTGCTAAATTTATTGAAGACGCTAAAAAAATGTAACCTTATTGATGTTTAAGCGCCTCGCGCTTAGATAAATTAGATAATTGTGGGTGGTCCTTTACAAAACGGATCACCCATTTTTTATTGGTGTACGCATAGGCGCGCAGCGCCCAACCAATGGCTTTATTGATAAAAAATTCGTTGGTGTCCATACGGTTAACAATGTATTTTTCTAGTAGCACCGTGTTGGTTTTTTCTTTGTAAGAAAGTTGAAATAAAATACTCATTCGTTGCAACCAAATATTGCTAGCGTTATTCCATTTGTGTGTAGTGGCTTCTAATAGTGCTGGAAATTTGATAAAATATTTTCCAATCACATTTGAATTGATGGAATCTACACTGTCCCACCAGCTTTTATGGGTGAGCATCCACTCAATGAGTGTTATTGTTTTGTTGGTCCATAATTTGTGGTGAAAAGCAAGTAGTTCTATGGCAAAATAGTGCAGCTCCCGCTGCGGTTCATTAAAAGCTTCTTTAATAATGGTAGTGAGTTCTGTGTGGCTTGTTACTGGATTGGCTTTATAAAAATTTTTACAAATTTTTCGGCGCGCGGGTGTTTGAAGCCCATAAAATTCAAACTGATGAAGTAAGTATGCTTTGGCGCCTGCCGCCTTTGCAGTATTCGCACACGCTGCATATTCTTTTTTTATTTGAATAATATACGGGTGCGCCATACATTAGTTTATAACTGTACTACTTGTTTTGTTTCGTGGCTTTTTTTAGCAGCTACCAGTACTTTCATAATGTTAATACCTTCTTGCGGTGTAACGGGTACTGGCTTATTTTCTAAAATGGCTGCTGCTAAGGCTTCATAATATTTTCCGTAATCGCCACGCTCACTTTCTATAATGGTACTTGTAATTACGCCATCTGTATCCGTAGAAAGTATGCCATAATTTTTGGGATCTTCTTTGCCCCAGTTGCCGCCTCCTGGTTTGTGTCCTGCTAGTAATAAATCTTCTTGCACGTCGGATCTATTTTTTATAAAGCAACCCTTGGTACCATAGATTTTATAGCCTGGCCCTTGTTGCATAAACACCATGCCACTAGTAAGTAGTATGCGGTGGTTAGGGTAGTATAGAATAAGCGTGAAATAATCATCTACGAGAGATACTGACCTTGTGATGCGAAGATCTGCAAATACCGAAGTAGGCATACCCGAAAGTTGAATGGCTTGATCTACTAAGTGTGGTCCTAGATCTAGTAAAACACCTGCGCCCGGTGTGGGTTGTTCTTTGTGCACCTTAGGACTAAGGGTGGTGCGGTAACGTTCATAAGAAATTTGAACGTCTAATAAATTTCCAATTTTATGTTGGGCGATCAGTTTTTGGATGGTTAAAAAATCAGCATCGTAACGTCTGTTTTGATATACCGTTAATACTTTTTGTTGTTGTACTGCAAGTGCAGCAAGTTCTTCTGCTTCTTCTACGGTAACGGTAAATGCCTTTTCTACCACTACATGTTTACCAGCAAGTAAAGCTTGTTTGGTATAGGTATAGTGCGTATCGTTGGGGCTATTCACAACTACTAAATCGATACTTGGGTCAGCAAGTATTTCATCGTAAGATGCATAGGATGTAACGCCCGGATATACGGCTTGTATATTTTTAGAAGAGCGTTCCCACGCGCCCGCTAACATAAAATTTGGATTCAAGTGTATGAATGGCGCGTGAAACACACGGCCACTCATGCCAAAAGAAATAAGTGCTGTTTTTATCATGGCAGCTATTTATCCAGCAACTTGCTTTCTAATAATATTTAACGCGCCACCCGCTTTAAACCACTCAATTTGTTGTTGGTTATAGGTATGGTTTGCTTCGATAGCATCAGTTGATCCGTCTTTATGTGTTAACACTAGTGTTAACGGCGTACCTGGTGCAAAGCTTGTTAAGCCAACAACATCGATACTATCATCTTCCTGAATTTTATCGTAGTCAGCTTTGTTTGCAAAAGTTAAGGCCAACATACCTTGTTTTTTAAGGTTTGTTTCGTGGATACGTGCAAATGATTTGGTTAGTACCACACGTACGCCTAAATGGCGAGGCTCCATGGCAGCGTGCTCACGAGAACTACCTTCTCCGTAGTTTTCATCACCCACTACAATCGTACCAATACCTGCTGCTTTGTAAGCTCTTTGGGTATTAGGAACGGTATCAAATGTACCTGTTAATTGATTTTTAACGCTGTCTGTTTTTTCATTGAAAAAGTTAACCGCCCCAATTAACATGTTGTTTGAAATATTATCTAAGTGACCACGGAATTTTAACCAAGGGCCAGCCATAGAAATATGATCGGTGGTACACTTGCCTTTTGCTTTGATTAAAAGTTTTAACGATTTTAAATCGGTGCCTTCCCATGCAGCAAAAGGATCTAATAGTTGTAAACGCTTAGATGCTAGATCTACTGCCACTACTACACTTGAACCATCTGCAGCAGGTGCTTGGTAGCCTGCATCTTCTACGGCAAAACCTTTTGTTGGTAATTCGTCACCAGTAGGGGCGTCTAATTTTACTTGTTCACCTTTATCGTTGGTTAAGGTATCTGTTAGTGGGTTGAACGTTAAGTCACCTGCGATAGCAAGTGCCGTAACAATTTCTGGTGATGCAACAAATGCAAATGTGTTAGGGTTACCATCGGCACGCTTTGCAAAGTTTCTATTGAAAGAATGTACAATGGTATTTTTTTCTTTTTTCTCTGCACCTACACGCTCCCACATACCAATACAAGGTCCGCAAGCATTTGCAAATACCTTCGCACCAATTTGACTAAACACGTCTAAGAAACCATCTCTTTCGATGGTATATCTTACTTGTTCAGAACCTGGTGTAATCATGTATTCGGCCTTAGTGGTAAGTCCTTTTTGTGCTACTTGTTTAGCAAGGCTCACTGCACGGCTAATGTCTTCGTAAGAAGAGTTGGTACAGCTTCCAATTAAACCAACCTCGACAGTGGTAGGCCATCCGTTTGCAGCAGCTACTTCTTTCATTTTAGAAATAGGCGTTGCTAAATCTGGTGTGAATGGTCCGTTTAAGTGTGGCTCTAAAGTATTTAAATCGATTTCAATAACTTGATCAAAATATTTTTCTGGATTCGCATACACTTCTGCGTCAGCAGTTAAATGTTCTGCAATCGTATCTGCTAGTGCAGCAACATCGGCACGGCCAGTTGATGATAAATAACGGCTCATGCTTGCGTCGTAACCAAAGGTTGAAGTAGTAGCACCAATTTCGGCACCCATATTACAAATGGTTCCTTTGCCAGTACAACTCATGCTTGTTGCACCTTCACCAAAATATTCTACAATCGCGCCAGTACCACCTTTTACAGTTAAGATACCAGCCACTTTTAAGATCACATCTTTAGGCGCAGTCCAGCCGTTTAATTTTCCTGTTAATTTAATACCAATCAGTTTAGGCCATTTTAATTCCCAAGCTAGTCCTGCCATTACATCACAAGCATCTGCACCACCCACACCAATGGCTAACATACCTAAACCACCTGCATTAACAGTGTGTGAATCGGTACCAATCATCATACCACCAGGGAATGCATAATTTTCTAACACTACTTGGTGAATAATACCAGCACCTGGTTTCCAAAAACCAATGCCATATTTATTAGATACAGAAGCTAAAAAGTCATATACTTCTTTACTTTCTGTTGTTGCTACTTGTAAATCTTGTTTGGCTTCTACTTTTGCAGAAATTAAGTGATCACAATGCACAGTACTAGGTACGGCAACTTTTGGACGACCTGCTTGCATAAATTGTAACAATGCCATTTGCGCAGTAGCATCTTGCATGGCAACGCGGTCTGGAGCAAAATCTACATAAGAACCGCCTCTTTCAAAATTACTTGGAGATTGATCACCATGTAAATGTGAAAAAAGAATTTTTTCTGAAAGGGTTAGGGGTCTGCCAAGTGCTTGTCTTGCTGCATTAATTTTTGCAGGCATTTCGGTGTACACTTTTTTGATCATTTCAATGTCAAAAGCCATAACATTAGGTATTTAAAGTGGTTGAATTGATTGTTAAAAATCTGCTGCAAAATTACGAAAAAAAGAGGGGTGCTCAAAAGAGTTTCTTTACTATAAATGCGTTAAATTGCCTTATACTTCTTAAAAAAGCACCGTTATGATTCAAAAATTGAGGGAATTTCTAGAATTAAGGGCTTTTGGCGTTTGTAATGCCATGGGGGAAAGGCTGGGTATTGCCACATCCCGTATTAGAATGTGGTTTATTTATATTAGCTTTTTAACCCTCGGATCACCAGTTATTATATATATGGTGCTCGCTTTTTGGATGAACATCAAGCGCTACATTTTGGCGGGCAAAAGAAACCCATTAAATAATTGGTAGACGTTTTTGCGCGTTAAATAACAGCCTCTCTTAATCTCACTAACTTTTCAAGTAACGGTTCTAATAAATGAAGTGGTAGCATATTGGCGCCATCACTTTTCGCAACTGCTGGGTTAGGGTGTGTTTCAATAAATAATCCATCAGCACCAGTTGCGATAGCCGCTTTTGCAATTGTTTCAATTAAATGCGGGTTACCGCCTGTTACGCCACTCGTTTGATTGGGTTGTTGAAGTGAGTGGGTACAATCCATAATTACTGGTACGTTATTTTCTTTCATGGCAGGAATATTTCTAAAATCCACCACCAAGTCTTGGTAACCAAAAGTGTTACCACGTTCTGTTAACATGATATTGTTGTTGCCTGCTAATTTAATTTTATCAACTGCAAATTTCATGGAAGCACCACTTAAAAACTGACCCTTTTTAACGTTTACAATTTTACCTGTTTCGGCAGCAGCCACCAATAAATCTGTTTGGCGGCAAAGGAATGCAGGAATTTGTAAAATGTCTATGTACTGCGCAGCCATCGCAGCTTCGTCGTGTGCATGAATATCTGATGTAGTTGGTAGGTTATAGGTAGTGCCTACTTTTTTGATGAGCTCAAGCCCATTGTCATCGCCAATGCCGGTAAATGAATTGGCACTAGTGCGGTTGGCTTTGCGATAACTGGCTTTAAAGACATAGGCAATGCCAAGGTTTTTACAAATGCCACTTACTTTATCCGCAATTTCCATCACTAGCTCTTCACTTTCTACTACGCATGGTCCAGCAATTAAAAAAAACTGATTTTTATTGTACGATTGATCTTTAAATAATGTTGTTAAGAAGGGGTGATTCATGTGTATGTATTTATAGTCCTAAAACTTCTTTCATTGAAAAAATTCCTTTGTGTGTAGCTGCAAATTCGGCAGCAAGTACCGCGCCTCCTGCAAAACCTTTTCGGTTGTGCGCGGTATGTGTAATTTCTATGGTATCAATTGCAGATGCATAGGTAGTGGTGTGCGTGCCAGGTGCTGGATCTATGCGTTCCGAACTGATCACTAAATCTGAAGCTACACCAGACGCTTCATTCACCCATTTTGTTTTATACGGAATAGCTTCAAGCACCTGCTCTGCAAGGGTTATAGCTGTTCCACTAGGGGCGTCTTTTTTTTGTGTGTGGTGAATTTCATGTAAGCTTACTTCGTAATTTGTATGCTTTGCCATAAGCGCAGCGAGTGTTTTATTGACCTCAAAAAATAAGTTAACACCAATACTAAAATTACTTGCATAAATAAGGGTGCCGTTTTGTGCCTCGCAAAATGTTTTTGCCTCCTCGTATTTTTCAAGCCAACCGGTAGAGCCGCAAACCACTGGAACACCAAGTGATAAACATTTCATGACATTGTCAAATGCACTATGGGGTCCGGTAAATTCAATGGCTACATCAATACCTGCTACTTTCTCTGCGCATAAATCGGCGGCATTATCCAGGTCTATTTTTAATCCAATGGTATGACCGTTTGCTACTGCAATTTCTTCTATGGCTTTACCCATTTTTCCGTATCCAACGAGTGCAATATTCATGCTTGCTTTATTTTGTAGTAAATATTTTTTTTGTCGGCTCTTTAAAATTAAAAACGAGTCCTAATCCAGGTGTTCTAGTGTTAGGATTGAACTGTGGCTTTACTTGTAAAGATAAATCATCAGAAACATCAAATTGTTTGAGGTGTGCAAAAACAGTAGCATCGGCTACTTGAAGCCCCCAAGCTAAAATAAAATATAAAATAGAATAGTCCCTATCCCTTCTAAATGTGTTGCGGTAAGATTGTAAAGAAGCGAGGCCTAAATTTTTTAATTGCGGATCAATACCTGCAAGGCCCGAACTATCTAGGGTAGGGGCTTGTGCCTTAAATTTTGCTTCGTAGGCATATTTTGTTTTACTGTACCAACTGTCGTTGTAAAAATACAAGGCACCGGGTATTGCCAAAACGCCATATACAATAGGAATTTTCCAATATTCTTTGTTGGTAGCTTGTCCCCAGCCTGGTAAAATGGCGGCTCTTCGGGTAGCTACTTGTGGACGGAATTTTAATTTTACAACCGTGTCACTTTTTAGGATTGCGCTGTCTTTTTTTATAACGGTGCTATTTTTTCGTGTACTCGTATCTTTTTTTTGAGCACTCAAATCCGAGCAGCAAAAAAGAATGCAGCCAATAAAAAAAAAGCTCAACTTTTTTGCACCTGTCATTTTAATTTACCGTTACGTTCATGGCATCTAGTATTTTATTGAGTTCGTCTAACGAAAAATACTCGATGGTAATACTGCCGCTTCCTTTTTTGGAATGGGTCATTTTAACTTTTGTAGAAAAATGTGAAGATAAATTGTCTTCAATTTTTTTATAGGCAGTAGGAAGGCTAGATTTATTGTCTTTGGCACCTGTGGGTTTTTGCGCTAGGTACATTTTGCGCACCAACTCTTCGGTTTGTCTAACGCTTAAACTTTTTTGAATAATTTCTTTGAAAACAAAAAGCTGTCTGTCAATGGTATCAATATTTACCAGCGCTCTTGCATGACCCATTGATATTTTACCACTTCTAATGGCAAGTTGTAAATCGGGTGGTAATTTTAAAAGTCTGATATAATTGGATACGGTGCTTCTTTCTTTTCCCATGCGTTCAGCTACCTGCTCTTGGGTATAAGAAAGCTCATCCATCATGCGCTTATAGCTGATACCAATTTCGATGGCATTTAAATTTTCTCTTTGTAAATTTTCAAGTAAAGCCCACTCTAATAATTGCTGATCGTTGGCCTGTCTCACATATACCGGCACTTCTTTAAGCCCCGCCATTTTAGAGGCCCTAAACCTGCGCTCACCTGCAATGAGTTGGTATTTACCAGATGCTAATTTAGAAACCGTTAATGGTTGAATAACATCATGAATTTTAATAGACTCGGCAAGTTCATGTAGGGCTTGCTCATCAAAATCGCGGCGTGGTTGCTTGGGGTTGATTTGAATATCGGCAAGTGCAATTTTGCTGGTTGCAATGGCTTGTTGCGCAAGAGCAGGCTCTACCTGTCCCTTAGGCGTTTTGTATTCTGCGTCTATATTTGAAAGCAGGGACCTAAGTCCTTTGCCAATCATGTCTTTGTTATTTTTAGCGCTACTCATGTTATTCAATAATTCTTTCTTCGTTAGAAATTTTTGTCATGCCGTTATTTTGTAAAATTTCTTTGGCAAGGTTTAAATAATTGATGGTACCCTTACTATCGGCGTCGTATAAAATAACCGGCTTTCCAACACTTGGTGATTCACTCAGTCTGGTATTGCGGTGAATAATGGTATCAAAAACCATTTCATCAAAATGTCTTCTCACTTCGCTTACCACCTGATTACTTAAGCGTAAACGGCCATCATACATGGTCATTAAAATACCTTCTATTTGTAGTGCGGGATTTAACCTGCTTTGTACAATTTTTATCGTATTTAATAATTTGCCCAATCCTTCTAGTGCAAAAAATTCACACTGCACAGGAACGATAACACTATCTGCTGCAACGAGTGAGTTAACAGTAATAAGTCCAAGCGATGGTGAACAATCGATAATGATAAAATCATACTTATCACGTACGGCATCTAAAATACCTTTCATCACATTTTCTCTGTTCGGGTAATTGATCATTTCAATTTCGGCACCTACTAAATCGATATGAGAAGGAATTAAATCTAGGTTGGGAACTTCTGTTTTTAAAATCACATCGCCCGCTGTTGCATTGTTAACCATGCAATCATACAAACTGTTTGTGATGTTGTGCAAATCAAATCCTACGCCCGTGGTGCTATTTGCCTGCGGGTCGGCATCTACAAGTAGGGTTTTAAATTCTAAAACAGCCAAACTTGCCGCTACGTTGATAGCAGTGGTTGTTTTGCCCACGCCTCCTTTCTGATTGGCTACGCCTATAATTCTCGCCATAATATTTATTGCTTGTAAGTTGCCAAAAATAAGCTTTCAGCTACATCTTTTGAAACAATCTTATCCATACTTTGTTGTAGCAGTAACCCCTTGTCAAATTTCCCTTAAAACGGCTAAAAAAGGGGTAATTTTGCCTTTTTCCAATCGATTTTGGCTAAAAATCACTCAAATAACCCAAATCTATGCGTAGTGCAACAAGCTGGTGGATCATCGCTCTTGTCATTTTTATCCTCGATTTATATGTTTTCCAGGCGCTAAAAACTGTTAGCCAACAGGGGTCCGATAGGGGGCGCCAGGCCATTTTTATAAGCTATTGGCTGGTTTCTTTTTTTACCATTGCCACCATGCTTTCATTTCCGTACCTACAATTTTTGCAGACTTCAAAAATTTTTAGAAATTATGTGTTTGCCATTTTGATCGGACTTTTTTTAGCAAAATTAATTGGCTCTCTATTTTTTGTAGCCGACGATATTCGAAGAGGCGCATTGTTACTCATGAATAAAATTTTTCCATTATCAGGTGCGCAGTATATGGGTCCAGAAGGTCAGGGCATTCCAAGATCAACTTTTTTAAGTTGGCTGGGTCTTGGACTTGGTGGAACATTATTTGGAACTTTATTATTTGGTTTTGGTAACAAATACAATTACCAAGTAAAAAAAATAAAACTTCGTTTTGATAATTTACCGGATGCGTTTAAAGGAATGCGCATGGTGCATATTAGTGATATCCATAGTGGAAGTTTTCAGGATATAAGGGCGGTCAATAAGGGTATCGATTTAATTTTAAAGCAACAGCCAGATCTTATTGTATTTACCGGCGATCTAGTAAATGACAGAGCTACCGAAATGGAGCCGTATCAAAATTCGTTTGGCAGGTTAACTGCTCCACTTGGTGTTTTTTCTACACTGGGCAATCACGATTATGGTGATTATGTGCAGTGGCCTACTGCGCAGGCAAAAATAGATAATTTAGAAGCGCTAAAAAAAGTACATGCTAACATGGGGTGGCGCCTACTCATGAACGAGCATGTTCTGCTTGAAAAAAATGGTCAAAAAATTGCATTATTAGGTATCGAAAATTGGGGTGCTAAAGCTAGGTTTCCGAAGTATGGAAAAATGGATTTGGCGTATCCGGGTACAGAAAATATTTCATTTAAAATTTTATTAAGTCACGATCCTAGCCACTGGGATGCTCAAATTTTACCTGAATACCCAAGCATTGATTTGATGCTTTCTGGACATACCCATGGTATGCAGTTTGGTCTCGAAAATCCATATTTTAAATGGAGCCCGGTGCAGTGGATGTATAAGCAGTGGGCGGGTTTATATGAGCAAGGATCCCAAAAATTGTATGTGAACCGTGGCTATGGATTTATTGGATACCCGGGTAGAGTGGGTATACTTCCTGAAATCACGGTTATAGAATTTGTTTAGATATGTTATTGTTAAGCCATTTAACAATTAGTTGGAGTTTTTTTCGTTTTAAATATTAGAACTTACTGTTATAAACTTTCTACTATGAAAAAGACATTTATTTTACTTGGACTTGTTGTTTTTTTATCAGTTGGTGCTGCTGCGCAGGCAGGTATTAAACTCGGTGTTAAAGGTGGGCTTAATTTAAACAGGGTAAATGGCCAATCTTTTAACGACGCATTTGATATGGGTTATATGGCTGGTGCTTTTGCAGAAATTGACATCAATAAATTTATTGGTATTCAGCCAGAATTATTGTACAGTCAAACCATGACCAAGCGATCTAGTTTTTCTACGTTATACAATTCAAGATTTAGTCAGGCTTTTTTAATTGACAATGCCTATACAAGACTTAATTATTTAAGCATTCCTGTTTTAATCCGCCTTAATTTAGGTAAGCTCATTACTTTTAATGCAGGTCCTCAATATGGCATCCTTATTGGTCAGGATAAAAATGTATTAACCAACGCCCAAAACGCTTTTAAGACAGGCGATATATCGGCAGTAGTTGGTGCGCAATTAAATTTGAGTTCTTTTAGAATCTATGGAAGATACGTTGCAGGCTTACAAAATATTAATGCCATTGATAACCAAGAAACATGGAAAACGGCTTCTCTGCAACTTGGTATTGGACTTAAATTTTAATCTGTAATAAGATTGATTTATAAAAGCAGTCCTTGCAGGAATAAATAGGCAAAGCTAAAATAGATAATGAGCCCTGTTACATCTACCATGGTGGCAACAAATGGTGCTGACGAAACAGCAGGGTCAAATCCTAGACGCTTTAAAAATATAGGCAACATGGAGCCAGATAAAGTGCCCCATAACACAACGCCAATTAACGAAAATCCTACGGTAAATCCAATCATCATCCAGTGTTCACCATAAATATTGGGGAAGATAGAATGCCATACACCAACGCGTATAAATCCAATGATACCAAGCACGGTACCAAGTAACATGCCGCTCGTAATTTCCCGGCGTAGCACGCGCCACCAATCGGTAATGGTAATTTCACCAACAGCCATCGCCTGAATAATAAGGGTAGAAGCTTGTGACCCACTATTACCACCACTTGAAATAATAAGTGGTACAAATAATGCAAGTACAATGGCTTTTGCAATTTCATCTTGGAAATAACCCATGGCAGTAGCCGTGAGCATTTCACCAATAAATAAAATGACCAACCAGCCTACTCTTTTTTTGAAGAGTTTTAATAATGGAATATCTAAATAAGGTTCGTTTAAGGCTTCGGTACCACCCATTTTTTGCATGTCTTCACTAAACTCTTCGTTGGCTACCCAAAGCATATCATCGATGGTAACAATGCCTAATAAAATATTATTGTCATCCACCACCGGAAGTGCCACTCGGTTATTCATTTTAAACACCTGATTGGCATGCTCCTGATCGTCATGTACATTTAAAGAAACGATACGACCATCAATAATTTCATCCACTCTTTTATTAGGTGCTGCTAATATAACGTCTCTAATTCTGATGTCATCTACCAGTTCGCCCTTTTGATCAATGATATAAATTACATCGATGGTTTCTGAATTTTTTCCAAATTTTCGGATGGTATCAAAAACTTCAGTTACGGTATTGTGTGCGTATATGTAAACGTAATCGGGGGTCATTAAACGGCCCACACTGTCCTCGGGATACCCAAGCATAGCAAGGGTAATTTTTCTTTCTTCGGGATCCAGTAATTTAATTAAATCACGAATGGCAGCTTTTGGAAGTTCCTCCAAAAAGTCGGTTCTATCATCGGCAGGGAGTTCATTTAATAACTCGGCAGTTTTGGAAGAGGGCAGTTCTTTTACAATGTCTTTTTGCTGGGCAATATCTAAAATTTTGAATACACTAGCTGCCCTATGAATGGCCATGTTGGCAATAATTTGGGCTTCGTACTCAGGATATTCATTGATAAGCTCCGCCACATCGCTAATATTTTGATCGTCTAGAAATTCTTTAATTTCCAGCTTATCTTCCTTAGCGATGAGCAGTTCAAACTGTTCATTGATATTTAATAGGTCTAGCTCCAAAGACATGGGCGCAATTTAGTCATCATTTGTGAATCGTCCATAATAAATGATATGGAAAGAGGCCGTATCTTCATATCTGACATTGATTAATATGATATTACCCATTTTAACCATTGCACCATCGGATCAGCGCGGAAGGGGCGTGTTTGCCACCGAAAGTATTGAGGTGGGTACCACCATCGAAATTTCGCCAGTGCTCGTGGTGAATCCAGAAGAGCGCGCGCATCTTGAAAAGACCGTTTTGTATGATTATATTTTTGAGTGGGGAGACGATTTGTTGAGTGCCTGTGTAGCGCTTGGTTACCTCTCTATTTACAATCATTCCTATGCAGCCAACTGTGTGTATGAAATGGATTTTGATAATGCCACTATCTCTATTACAACCGTAAAGCCAGTTGCTGCTGGTGACGAATTATTTATTAATTATAATGCAGAGCCTGATAACACAAAACCCATTTGGTTTGAGGCTACTTAAATAGATGACTATGAAAAAAAATATTTTTAGTGTTATTGTATTGCTGATGTTAAGTGGAACTGTGTTTGCGCAGCGTGATAGCGTGGTGCCTGTGACAACCGCTTACATAACACCGCTACATACAGGGCTTCCATTGCAAGATGAAGAAGAGGAAGATGAGTTTGTAAAAGGGAATCCTGATTATTACAAATGGCATCAAGCAAAAAAGCAAATTCATTTTTTTGTAAAAGTGAGAAAGGCTGGTGAATTACGCGTTCAGTTACAGTTTGCTAATAAATTACCCCTGCCTATTCGTGTAAGTGTGGGAGCTACTGTATTAAAAGCAGTGCTTCCTGCAACGAGTAAATTTACAACCCTCAAACTAGGTAAGGTTTTAATAGCGGATACAGGCTTTGTTCAAATTACGTTGTCGGTACCTAAAAATACGGCGCGCATGCAGGCGTCTATTGCTGGAATTTTGCTGGGCGGTACAGCAGTGGAGCAAATGCATTATAACCATAAATCTAGACGTAATGCAGCATCGGTGCATTTAAAATATCCGGTAGCTGATAGCGTTAAAACGGTTTCGTTTTACAATGAAATAACCGTCCCTGCTGGCTTTGATCCTATACATACTTATTACATGGCCTGTGGTTTTGCGCGTGGTTATTTTGGCATTCAGGTAAATAGTGAAAAAGAAAGACGCGTTATATTTTCAGTGTGGGATGCAGGGAACGAAGCTGTAGACCGTAATAAAGTGGGCGCCGAAAATAGAGTGGTGCTTCTTGCAAAAGGAGATAGTGTTATCACCAATGATTTTGGTAACGAAGGCACAGGAGGGCATAGCCATTTTGTTTACCCTTGGGAAACCCAAACTACCTATAAATTTTTAGTAACTGCGTTAGCAGATTCTGCTTCTCAAACAACTATTTACGCTGGTTATTTTTATTTACCTGAAAAACAACGATGGAAATTAATCGCGAGTTTTTCGGCACCAAAAGATGGCAAGCCTTTGCGCGGCCTATATTCATTTAGTGAAAATTTTGTTGGCATTAATGGTCAACTAGAAAGAAAAGCGTTGTTTGGAAATCAGTGGATTCAAAACGGAGCGAATGGGCAGTGGCAGGAGCTAACAGAAGCGCGTTTTTCTTATGACGTTACTGGTAAAATGGGGGATAGAATCGATTATGGTGCCAGCGTTACAAATAATGGTGCATTTGAACTTTGGCATGGTGGCTTTAAAAACGCCACTGCAAATTATGGTCAATCATTTATAAGACCCTCAGGGCAAAATAAACCAGTTATTGATTTTACAAAAGACGCCGACTCTTTGAGTTTGGCACAAAAAGATATTGCGCAAATTAATGCGGCTATCACTGCGCGCGCAATTGACACTTCTGGAATAGTTGCTGGTGTTTATTACCAAATTTTAAAAGAAGGGACTGGGCGTTTTGTAAACGTAACGGATACCGTAACTGTTTTTTATAAAGGAACACTTTTAAAAGACGGCTCTATTTTTGATCAAACAAAAGACAAGCCCGCACGTTTTCCTTTGCAGCGTTTAATTAAAGGTTGGCAAATAGGGGTGCCAAAATGTAGGGTAGGCGGCACCATAAAAATTATTATTCCGGCCGGTATTGCTTATGGTATGCGTACCAGAAGTAAAGCCATACCACCCAATAGTGTGTTGGTATTTGAGATTGAGGTAGTTAAAGCAGAGCCTGCAATTGGTAAATAGAGCGGTGGGTAAAGCACAAGATGCTGCTCTGTTGAAGGGTTTGCGGGTTTTTTTGGCTCAACATTAAAAATTATTTGCCTGCTCCTGTAATTGAGCCTATTTTTGCATTCTAATGAAGCAATTTACACACATCCACCATCATCATTTCTTACCAAAGGGGTAGGCTGTTGGTGTTTGTGCTATTATAAAACATTGAAGAGGCTTACCATTTGGTAGGCCTCTTTTATTTTAAACCAAGTATATGAAATTAAGGTTAGCGATTCAAAAAAGCGGCAGGTTACATGACGATTCTATCAAGCTTTTAAAAGAATGTGGGATTGATATTAGTAATGGCCTCAACAAGTTAAAGGCAGAAGCTTCTAATTTTCCAATAGAGGTTTATTTTTTGCGTGACGATGATATTCCTCAATACGTAGAAGATGGCGTTGCGGATATTGGTATTGTGGGAGAAAATGTAGTGTATGAAAAAAACAAGCCGCTAACAGTACTTAATAAATTAGGTTTTGGAAAATGTAGACTTAGTGTGGCAGTGCGTAAATCTGAAAACTATACTGGCTTGTCATTTTTAGAAGGTAAAAAAGTAGCAACTAGTTACCCCGTTATTTTAACTAAATATTTAATAGATAATGGTGTGGCTGCGGATGTACATGAGATTAGTGGAAGCGTAGAAATTGCCCCTAGCATTGGACTTGCAGATGCTATTTGCGATTTGGTAAGTAGTGGTTCTACTTTATTTTCGAACGGATTAAAAGAAGCAGAAACCATTTTAGTTTCTGAAGCAGTACTCGTTGCAACCAATTCAATTAGTGCCGAAAAGCAGGCGATTATTGACCGTTTATTATTTAGAATAGAAGCTGTAAAAAAGGCGCGCAATACCAAATACATTTTATTAAATGCACCCAATGATAAACTAGCAGAAATCATAGCTTTATTGCCTGGTATGAAAAGCCCTACCGTATTGCCTTTGGCAGAACCAGGTTGGAGTAGTGTGCATAGTGTACTCAATGAAAATGATTTTTGGGAAATTATTGAGCAGTTAAAAGCTGCTGGTGCACAAGGAATTTTAGTAGTACCTATCGAAAAAATGGTGATATAAAAATATTGTATGAAAATAATTGAAAACCCTTTATTAGAAGCGCTTCCAGAATTACTGCAAAGACCTTCCATGGATCATGCTGGACTCTATGCAGTGGTGCAGGATGTTTTGGATGCTGTAAAAAAGGAGGGTGATAAAGCGGTAGCTGCTTACACCCAAAAATTTGATGGGGTTACAATAGATCATGCCATTGTTTCCGAAGCAGCAATAAATGAAGCGGCACTAGAACTAGCACCTGCATTAAAAGAAGCGGTACAACTCGCTGCAAAAAACATTCGTTGTTTTCATGAAGCGCAGGTAAATAATCCAGTGTCAATCGAAACGATGCCGGGTGTAAGTTGCTGGCGCAAAAGTGTGGGGATTGATAAAGTGGGGCTTTATATTCCGGGTGGATCGGCGCCATTATTTAGCACGGTTTTAATGCTTGGTATCCCTGCTGTAATTGCAGGCTGTAAAGAAATTATTTTATGTACGCCTCCATCAAAAGACGGATCCGTACACCCTGCTATTTTGTATGCAGCATCGGTGGTGGGTATCAAGCGTATCTATAAAATAGGTGGGGTACAGGCTATTGCAGCCATGGCATACGGCACCGAAACAGTGCCACAAGTGTATAAAATTTTTGGTCCCGGAAATCAGTATGTAACTGCGGCAAAGCAACTAGTGCAAGAATCAGGTGTAGCAATTGATATGCCTGCTGGCCCAAGTGAAGTTTGTGTATTAGCGGATGAATCTTGTAACCCTGCATTTGTGGCTTCTGATTTATTGTCGCAGGCAGAGCACGGACCGGATAGTCAGGTATTACTTGTTAGTACGAGTACCAAAGTAGTAGATCAAATAAACGAAGCCTTAGCGTCACAATTAGCAATACTCCCTAGAAAAGATATAGCGCAACTGGCACTTGAAAATAGTAAAGCGATAGTGGTTGGCTCCATGGAGCAGGCTATTTTTATCGTAAATAGTTACGCAGCGGAGCACCTAATTATTGCTTGCAAAAATGATGAAGCGGTGGCTGAACAAATAACCAATGCAGGTTCAGTATTTTTAGGAAATTATAGTCCAGAATCGGTGGGAGATTATGCGAGCGGCACTAACCATACATTACCAACAAGTGGGTATGCAAGGGCGTATAGTGGCGTAAGTGTAGATAGTTTTGTTAAAAAAATAACCTATCAAAAAGTAACGCCTGCTGGATTACAAGCAATTGGTGCAGCAGTAGAAACCATGGCCGCAGCAGAAGGGTTAGAGGCACATAAAAATGCAATCACCATTCGTTTGCAAACATTATAAATATTTGAAAGCATAAATATAGTAGCATGTTTGATGTTCAAAAATTAGTGAGAGAAAATATTAAAAACCTCGCACCGTATTCGTCGGCGAGAGATGAATTTAGTGGTTCTGCGAAAGTGTTTTTAGACGCCAATGAAAACAGTTTTGGTTCACCACTTACAAAGTGGTACAACCGCTATCCCGATCCGCATCAAGTCGCTATTAAGGCTGCTTTATCTAAGGTAAAATCGGTTGCAGCGGAGCAAATATTTATTGGCAACGGAAGTGATGAGTGTATTGATTTATTATTTAGAAGTTTTTGTGAGCCAGGAAAGGATAATATTATTATTTGTCCGCCAACTTATGGGATGTATGAAGTGAGTGCGAACATTAATAATATTCATATTAAAAAAGCGCCACTTCTTCCCGATTTTCAGTTGGATCTTATTCATCTCGAAAATTTAATAGATGCTAACACCAAAATTATTTGGATATGCTCACCTAACAATCCTACCGGAAATTCTATCGAGCGTTCTTCTATCGAAATGGTGCTTAATAATTTTAATGGCCTCGTTGTTATTGATGAAGCCTATATTAATTTTTCGAAACAAAAATCTTTTATTCAGGAGTTACAAGATTATCCCAATTTGGTAGTCTTGCAAACCCTGAGTAAGGCTTGGGGGCTTGCTGGTTTAAGGCTTGGAATGGCTTTTGCTTCGGAAGCGGTCATTGGCGTTTTAAACAAAGTAAAGCCTCCCTACAATATCAATACCGCTACCCAAGAACTTGTGTTAAAAGCCCTTGAAGAAGTGGGGCAGGTGAACGATATGATTAAAATTATTGTAGACATGCGTGAGGCACTAGCGAATGTGTTTAGAAAAATGCCTACAGTAGAAAAAGTGTACCCTTCTGATGCCAACTTTTTACTCGTTAAAATAGCAGACGCCAGGGCGGTGTATGAATTTTTGTTAACGCAGCAAATAGTCGTTAGAGACCGCAGTAGCGTGGAACTTTGTGAAAACTGCCTCCGAATTACCATTGGTACCGAAAAAGAAAACACTTTGCTGGTAGATGCCATGCAGGCTTGGTACAACAGGTAAACAAAATAACCATGACGTTTAAATAATAATTATATTAGGGTTCTATTAACACACCAATTTTTATACCATGAAAAAAGTTACTCAAATTTTAGTTTTCTCAAGTTTGTTTATTTCGATGTTGCTCGCGCATGTTAGCACATCTGCGCAAAATATTAAGCCCGATGCAGACAATGCAGGCTTAACATTACCTACTGGATTTGCTGCCTTAAAAGTGGCAGATAATTTAGGCCGTACCAGACATATTGCAGTAAACAAACAAGGTGCTATATATGCCAAACTTGAAAGACTCGATAATGGAAAAGGTATTGTAGTTTTAAAAGATACCGATGGTGATGGAAGAGCAGAAACTAAAACATCATTTGGAAACTATATTGGAACAGGCATCGCTATCAAAGGCAACTATTTATATGCTGCTTCTAATAAAGAAGTTTTTAAATATGCGCTCAACGAAAGTGGTGATGTTGTGGATGAAAATGCAGCAGCTACCATCGTTACTGGTTTAATGGATAAAGGCCAGCACAATTCAAAATCAATTACACTTGATAACGCCGGAAATATTTATGTAAATATTGGTGCGCCCTCTAATGCCTGTCAAGAAAAAGACCGTACCAAAGGATCGATGGGTATGATGCCTTGTCCAATACTAGATTCGGCAGGTGGTATTTGGCAGTTTAAAGTAGATCAATTAAACCAGAGCTACGCGTCAGGTGTGCGCTATGCGACAGGACTTAGAAATGTGGTAGGACTTGATTGGAACAACCAATTAAATCAATTATTTGTGACACAGCACGGTAGAGATATGCTCAATAATTTATACCCAGATTTATATGATACAACAACAAGTGCCGAGCTGCCTTCCGAAACCATGTACGCTATTAAAAAAGGTGACAATGCGGGCTGGCCTTATGTTTACTACGATCATTTTAAAGGTAAAAAAATGATGGCTCCAGAATATGGTGGTGATGGCGTTAAAACGGTGGATGATAAATTTATTAATCCGGCGATTGCTTTTCCTGGCCACATGGCTCCTAACGGTCTTTTATTTTATACCGGCAATCAATTTCCGGCTCGTTATAAAAATGGCGCGTTTATTGCGTTTCATGGCTCATGGAATAGATCACCGCTTCCTCAAGAAGGCTACTATATTGTATTTGTACCTTATGAAAACGGAAAACCAACGGGTAAGTGGGAAGTATTTGCCAACGGATTTTCTGGAAAATCAGTGGTTAAAAACCCACGTGATGCACAGCACCGTCCTTGTGGTTTAGCAGAAGGCCCTGATGGTTCTTTGTACATTTCTGATGATGTGAAAGGAACGATTTACAGAATCATGTACCAAAAATAATAAAGCATGCAGCGTATTTATATAACGTTCGTTGTTGTATGCTTATTTATTGTGGGGGCATCAGCGCAAAGTAATAATAAACTCGTGGCAGCAAGTGCCGCGCGCGGTAAAACAGTATACTTGCAGCGTTGCATGGTGTGTCATCAAGCAGATGGAGGAGGAGTTCCAAAACTCAACGCGCCACTAGATGGATCCAGTTCTGTTAATGGTACAAACATTGCAAAGCTTGTAAAAAATATTGTGAAAGGATTTAACGACCGTGTAGAAATTGATGGTGAATTTTATGAAAACGCTATGCCTGCCGCCGCAGATTTAACGGATCAGCAAATTGCAGACGTACTCACTTTTATAAGAAATAGTTGGACCAATAAAGCAGGTCCTGTAACAACCTTGCAAGTCAAGCAAACAAGAAGCAAATTAAAATAGTGAATAACAATCTAGCATGAAGCGAATTTTATTTATAGATAGAGACGGTGTTATTTTACAAGAGCCGCCACAGGATTTTCAGGTAGATAGCACAGATAAAACAAGCTTTGTACCTGGCGCCATTGTGGGGCTATCAAATATTGCAGCTACGCTAGATTATTATAAAGTAATGGTGACCAACCAGGATGGACTTGGTACGCCATCCTATCCGGAAGCTACTTTTTATCCCTATCAAAATTTAATGCTTCGTACACTCGAAGGGGAAGGGTTCATCTTTGATGAAGTTATTATTGATAAAACCTTTGCGCACGAAAATGCGCCTACGCGTAAGCCGGGCACGGGCTTACTTACGCATTTGATTAATAATCCGGCTTACGATTTGAGTAACTCATTTGTTATTGGCGACCGATACACTGATATACAACTGGCTAAAAATTTAGGATGTAAAGCCATTTATTTTAAAAGTGATTTGCACCAGCTTACACCCGAGCAGGATCAAGACTTGCGCAGCACCATTGCGCTTGAAACAAGCAGCTGGCATGATGTATATAGTTTTTTAAAACTGGGCCTTCGAAAAGTGAGCCATACACGAAACACCAACGAAACAAAAATACAAGTAGAACTAAACCTTTCAGGATCCGGCATTGCTAAAATCCATACCGGTCTTGGATTTTTTGACCATATGCTTGAACAAATTGCGCGTCACGGAAACATAGATTTAGCTATCACCACAATTGGCGATTTACACATAGATGAGCACCACACCATTGAGGATACTGGACTAGCGCTTGGCGAAGCGTTTGCTTTGGCGCTGGCCGACAAGCGCGGGATGGAGCGTTATGGCTTTGCGCTTCCAATGGATGAAGCAGAAGCAAAAGTACTCATTGATTTTGGTGGTCGAAACTGGCTCGTGTGGGACGCAATTTTTAAAAGAGAAAAAATAGGAGAGATGCCTACCGAAATGTTTTTTCATTTCTTTAAATCTTTTTCTGACGCAGCAAAGTGTAATTTAAATATTAGTTGTGCTGGCGATAATGAGCATCATAAAATAGAAGCCATTTTTAAAGCGTTTGCAAAAGCCATTAAAATGGCGGTTAAACGCGATCCTTTTTCCAATCACTTGCCTTCTACAAAAGGGGTTTTGTAATGCCCCAATATTATTGAAGGATAGACGTGTTATTGATTTTGTCTAAAATTTTATGGGCCACTTCCATCGCTAAATAACCATCAATTTCACTTACCACCGTAGGCTTATTATTAGCAATAGCGTCTACAAAAGATTCAAGTTCTAATTTAATCGCGTTGAGTGGTTCGATGCTTGGATTGGCAATAGCAATTGTTTTTTTGCCATTTGGCGTATCAATGTCAAAAGAAAATGCATCAACATCTTCGGGTTGTTTTAACTTAATAATTTCTGTTTTCTTTTCTAATAAATCAATACCAATGTAAGCGTCTTTTTGGAACAGTCTTACTTTACGCATTTTTTTCATAGAAATTCTGCTGCTCGTTAAATTAGCAACACAACCATTGTTAAATTCAATTCTTACATTGGCAATATCAGGTGTGTCTGTCATAACGGCTACACCACTTGCTGATATTGATTTCACGTCTGATTTTACAAGGCTTAAAATAATATCAATGTCATGAATCATTAAATCTAAAATCACACTAACCTCGGTGCCTCTTGGATTAAATTGCGCTAGCCTATGCACTTCAATAAACATAGGATTGAGGTTCATCTCTTTTAATGCTAAATAAGCCGGATTAAATCTTTCTACATGACCCACTTGCATTTTCACGCTAGCTTCTCTCACCATGTTCACTAAATCTTTTCCTTCTTGTAGGGTGTGGGCCAAAGGCTTTTCAACAAATACATGTTTGCCTTTTCGGATGGCCATCATGCAAACTTCGTAATGCAAATCGGTAGGTGTGATAACATCTATTACATCACAAGCTTCAATTAATTTTTCTTCATCAGAAAATCTTTTAAGTCCATGTGTATGCATGACTTCATTGGCATTGTCATTATTAGGATCAAAAAATCCGATAATTTTTACGCCTTCAATTTCTTTCCAATTAGATATATGAAACTTGCCGAGGTGTCCTACGCCAAAAATCCCTACTTTAAGCATCTATGATTATTTGGCGTAAAGGTAGGCAAACGAGCTCCTTTAACTGCCTAGGCGTATTGTATGTGGATATTTTACCTTTTCTTCTTAACAGGCGCTTTTTTAACGGGCGCTTTCTTAACGGGCGCTTTCTTTGCCACAGGTTTCTTTCCAGTAGAAGCTTTCTTCTTAG
>JBMSJE010000014.1:0-33193 GCA_049418605.1 Sediminibacterium sp.
TTTTTTTGCAGCCGATTTTTTCACTGCTTTTTTAGCAGCTGGTTTTTTTGCAGCAGCTTTTTTTGGAGCTACTTTTTTTGCTTTTGCCATGGTATAGTTGTTTGTTTGGGTTAAAAGTTTGAAGTGTAAAGTTAAAATATATTTTGAGACTACATAAAAAATAATTTATTCAAAACGTCCAGGGTACAAGCCCTGCTTTAATTTGATCAATTAGTATGTATCTTTGAAAAATGATAGCGCAACCCAACAATCCAAAAAAAACACTCGTTGTAGGAGCTTCCGAAAATCCGGAGCGTTATAGTTATTTGGCTACAAAATTACTTTTAGCACATGGACATCCCGTAGCGTGTATAGGTCTTAAACCGGGTCATATAGACCATACACCCATTGTAACCGGTGAGCCCGTTTTAAGCGAGATTCATACCATTACTTTGTATGTTAACCCTGCTGCACAGCACGCATTAATCCCTTATCTGTTTTCATTAAATCCTAAGCGTATTATATTTAATCCGGGCACTGAAAATGAGGCTTTTACAATGGTGGCAAAGCAAAAAGGCATTGAAACCATGGATGCATGCACACTTGTGCTTTTAAATACGGGACAGTACTAAGCTGTTTCTAATTATCCGCCACCCGCCACCCAATTGCCCCTGTCAAGGGATCTGTACTGAACCGCTTCTGCAATATGTTCTGGTAAAATGTTTGGAGTACCCGCTAAATCTGCAATGGTTCTGCTCACTTTAATAATGCGGTGGTAAGCCCTAGCACTTAAGTTTAATTTTTGCATAGCTGCTGCTAGTAAGGCTTTGCTGTTAGCGCCTAGTGGGCAAAAAACGGCTAATTCTTTATTTGAAATTTGAGCGTTGGTATAGGTATTTGTGCAGTCTGCGTAACGCTTTTTTTGTATAGCTCTAGCCGCTAAAACCCGCTCTCTGATACTATTTGATTCTGATACCCGGGTGCTAGGGTCAAGTTCATGGTGGGTAACGGGGGTTACTTCTACATGAAGGTCTATGCGGTCGAGGAGCGGGCCAGATACCCGGTTTAAATATTTTTCTACGGCGCCCGCAGGACAGCTGCAGATTTTTGTTGGATGGTTGAAGTAACCGCAAGGGCAGGGGTTCATGGAGGCAATGAACATAAAATTGGCGGGGTAAGTGAGTGACATGCTGGCCCTTGCTATGCTTACCATACGCTCTTCCATGGGTTGACGTAGCACTTCTAAAACAGATCTTTTAAATTCTGGTAGTTCATCCAAAAACAATACACCGTTATGGGCTAAGGAAATTTCGCCGGGTTGCGGATGACTACCGCCGCCAATCAGCGCAATATCTGAAATGGTATGATGCGGTGACCTAAAAGGTCTTGTTTGCACCAAATAAGACCCTGCGGCTAATTTTCCAGCAACACTATAAATTTGAGTTGTTTCTAGGGCTTCTGCTATATTTAATGGAGGCAAAATACTAGGTAGCCTTTTAGCGAGCATGGTTTTTCCAGCACCCGGTGGTCCAATTAAAATAACGTTGTGTGATCCGGCAGCCGCTATTTCTAGGGCCCGTTTAATATTATCCTGGCCACTCACTTCACTAAAATCAATGGTTGAAAGTGCCGGGTCTAGGTTTAAAAATGCTTCCCGATCTATTTGGTTTGTGGGGCGATACTTCCCCGAGGCAAAAAAATCAACTACTTCTTGTAAATGCGCCACGCCATATACGTTTAGTCCTTCTACCATGGAAGCTTCATTGGCATTGGCTGCGGGTAAAATAATGCCAAGTGCGTTTTCTTTTTTTGCGCGAATGGCCATGGCCAGTGCCCCTCTGATGGGATGAATGGTACCGTCTAAACCTAGTTCACCCATGAGCATGTACTTATGAATTTGTGCTTCTTGTATGAGTTGGTCACTAGCAGCTAAAATGCCAATAGCAATGGGTAGGTCAAATGCGGAACCTGTTTTTTTAATATCTGCTGGGGCTAAATTAATCACCACTTTAATGCGTGGCATACGAAAGCCATTTGATTTGATAGCGCTCTCCGTTCTTTGTAAACTTTCTTTAATGGCAATGTCAGGAAGGCCTACAATTTGATAGCCCTGTCCCATACTTACATTCACTTCTACAATGATGGTGATGGCGTCAACGCCCATCACTGCGGCTCCCATTGTTTTTACAAGCATACAAACTCTTTGATACTTGTAGAAAGGTAAGGGCTATATAGCCTTATAAAAACGACACCGAATAAATACCTGAAATTCTAACGGTATGAAAAAAATTAGAGGTTTTGTAATAAATCCACCACACCTTCTCTTTTTAAAATGAGATAGCCAAGGCGATCATCGCTTATACCTTCTTTTAATTGGTAATTGAAAACAAGCTCACCATCATTGATACTTGTTTCAAAATATTTGAATTGAATATTGGCATACTTTTTTAAGTTATCGCCAATTTCATATAGGTGTGTTGATAATATAAACAACGAAGGTTTGATTTTTCGAAGGCCCTCAATGACAGCTGTGCTGCATTTCATGGCATCTTCTACATTGGTGCCTTTAAAGAGTTCGTCAATCAAAATCAACCAATTTTTCCCGTCGTTAATTTTTTCGATGGTATTTTTTATACGCTTTACTTCGTTGTAAAAATAGCTTTCCCCTTTGATAATATTATCCATCACATTGATGTTGCTGAGTAGTCCATCAAATAAAGTAAGTTCCATTGTTTTTGCAGGAACACCCATGCCCAAATGTGCCAGGTAAACGCTAACGCCAACAGCTTTAATAAAAGTACTCTTGCCCGCCATGTTGGCACCCGTTAAAAATAAAAAGTTACTGTCTTTTTCTAGTGTTATGTTATATGAAGTGGGCGTTAATAAAAGTGGATGGTAGCAGTTTGTTGCCGTTATGCATGCAGTAGGTGCTGTGGTAAATTTTGGAAAGCAAAGGTCCTCAGCTACAAATACGCGTGCCAAACTTTGGTAGGCATCCATGGTGCTATATAAATCTATGAGATCGTATAAGTCTTCCTTGTGCCTGGATCTAATTTGACCAGCAATACTTAAAATTTGTTGCGGCGTTGCTGTTTTTATATCCATTAAACGAAGCGATGCTAGTGCAGGCTTATTTAATTTTTTTTCGATGCGTTCAGTCCAGCTTGATGCAATTGGATGTTCGTTGTAGTCTAGTAAAAGTTGATGTATCGCAAACATTCCTTTTAAAAAATCTATACAGTGGGTAATGGTATATTTTGTAAGCGCATAATCAGGCGCATGAAATATTTTATACCAGGTGCTATTAAAAAAGGTAGGGTGGTGTGGGTATGGATCAAACTGTGTTTCGTAATATTTTGCCACCACCATTATGGTACCATTGGTTATGCTGGAAGGCCAGGCAGGTAAAGTGTTTGCAAGGGCCTGAATTACAGCTTGTGTGTCTTTAATTTTTTGGGTGCTACCAAGTGGGTTTTCAACCAGGTATCGAAGCATTTCTTTACCACCAATCGTTGTGGTTTGATTGAGGTAATTAAATATAGACACAGACTCATCGCTGTTAAAAATAGAGAGGTCGTGAAGGGTATCTTTGTCTACCTGCATAATTTAGGATCTGTTAAATTGAATACGCATGCCTGTCTTAGATTCATCAAATCCACCATTTCCATACACCATATGTCCATTTACAAAAGTTTTTGAAACAGTAGCTGGTTGGGTAAAGCCTTCGAGGGGACTCCAACCGCATTTGTATAAGATATTTTCTTTGGTAATGGTTTCAGGCGTATTTCTATCAAGCAATACTAAATCGGCGAAGTAACCTTCTCTGATATAGCCACGGTTATTGATTTGAAAACAACGCGCAGGTGCATGACTCATTTTTTCTACAACGCGCTCTATCGTTATTTTTTGCTCGGCCACATAATGAAGCATAAGGCCTAGTGCGTGTTGCACGAGCGGAAGACCAGCGTGCGCGTGCATATAATCTTCTTGTTTTTCTTCCCAGGTATGCGGCGCATGATCGGTGGCAATAATATCAAGGCGGTTATCTAGTAATCCTTCCCATAAAGCTGTTTTATTATGTGGTGCTTTAATGGCTGGATTGCATTTTATTTGATTACCAAGTTTTGCATAATCGTCGGATGTAAAGTGCAAATGATGTACACATACTTCCGAAGTAATTCTTTTTTCTTCGAGGGGTAACATATTACTAAAGAGTTGTAATTCTTTAGCCGTTGTGATATGTAAAATATGCAGTCGAGTGCCAAATTTTTTGGCCATTTGCACCGCTCTAAATGAAGATTCAAAACATACTTCTTCGTCTCTAATAATTGGGTGATCTTTGGCAGTTAGTTTTCTATTCTCGGCAGCGGCCTTTGCTAAATTTTGTTTGATGAGGCGCTCTTCTTCACAGTGTGTGGCAATCAAAACCTCAGATCCTTCAAATATTCTTTCTAATAAAATAGGATTGTCTACTAGTAAATTGCCGGTGGAAGAACCCATAAATATCTTAACACCGCAGATGTCCTTTTTTTTATCGTTGGTTCTTAATACTTCATCTAAATTGTCATTAGACGTACCCATAAAAAATGAGTAGTTGGCAAGTGCATGTTTTTTTGCGATGTCATATTTTTGTTCCAATAGCTCGTGGGTAAACGCTGGCGGATTGGTATTGGGCATTTCCATAAAAGAAGTAACACCGCCGCGTACGGCAGCCTTTGCCTCGGTATAAATAGTTGCTTTATGTGTAAGGCCGGGCTCTCTAAAATGCACTTGGTCATCAATGACACCAGGGATAAGTGTTTGGCCAGTGCCGTCAATTTCCTCAACGCGCATGCTAGGATCTAGTTGTGCTCCAATTTTTTCGATACGGGTATCTCTAATCCATACGTCGCCAGTAGTGGTATGACCTTCATTAACAATGGCTACATTTTTTATGACAATATTTTTCATAATCTTTTATTGAATAGTTGATGCACCGTATAGGTTCCAACCTTAGTCTTCTAAATGTATTGAAAATACAATCATTCTAGATCGTAATTTATCAAGTACATTAGAATATTTAAGTCCGTTATCGAGTTGATGTAAATTACTGACTCCGTAACTAAATTTTATTTCTGGAGAAACGGTTACAAAGGGTAAATAAATGTTTACACCTAGCCCTGCTTCTAATCCAAAATCGGCAGCACGTAATTTTACTAAATCATCGGCGTTGCGCGCCGTAGAATTACTGGATAAGTCAAAGTCAAATTTAACGCCTCCTAAAACGTACAACCTAAAATTATCAATACGGTCGGAATTAAGTTTAAAATGAGCCGGAAGGCTTACAAGGGTAGAAGGTAAAATTTGTTGTTGTTGGGTTTGCTCGCCAGGCTTTACCGATTTTAATGTGTAGTCGATGTATTTAGAGCCGCCAATAATAAGTTGGGGGTTTGCCCTAAGTTCTATGTGGTCATTGATTTTTAGGGTAGCTAATAAACCCATGGTAATACCACCACTAGCCACCGGGTTTACATACATGATTGAATCGGAAGCAAAAAAATTAGCAGATTTAGTATGGTGTAAATAACTGGTGTTATAGCCTAGTGTCAATCCAAAATAGTAAGGTAAATCGTCTCGGTAGGAACGGTAAATTTCACGCTGTGCATGTAAACTGCTCACCGCACAAAACAAAATGCCAAGGGTGGCTATTATTTTTTTCCGCAGTAAATCGTGCATATGCCAAATGTCAGTTTCTTACTTGTAATTGATGTGTAGCCTACTTTTTCCATAATGTTTGTAAAAGCGTCTCCCTCTGGAAAAGCTTGAACACTATCATTTAAATATTGGTAGGCTTCTTTGTTTTTTGCAATCATTTTACCAAAGCCAGGCGCTACCAAATGCATGTAAATATTGTAGAAGCCTTTAAATAAAAACTGTTTTGGCTTTGAAAATTCCAGTATCACCAGTTTGCCACCTGGTTTTAAAACGCGGAACATTTCTTGTAAGCCTGTTTCTAGGTGTTCAAAATTACGTACCCCAAATGCAACTGTGATGCCGTCAAAATGATTGTCATTAAATTTTATTTGCTCACTATCTCCACTTATTAGTTCAATAGCATCTTGTAATCCTAAGGCAGCAATTTTTTTTCTGCCTTCTGCTAACATGCCCTCAGAGATATCAATGCCCGTAATATGTGTAGGTGCAATAAGTTGATGGGTGAGTATGGCAACATCGCCTGTACCCGTGGCAACGTCCAAAATAATTTTTGGCTTCACTTCATTTAAAGCATGGATTGCCTTTTTGCGCCAACTCACATCGATACCTGCACTTAAAAAGCGGTTCAAGAAATCATATCTAAACGCGATGCTGTCAAACATGCTAGCCACCTGCTCTTTTTTAGTAAGCCCGCTTTGCTCGTAGGGCACCACCTTATCATGTGCATACTTTCCCATAGGTTGCAAAGATACCGATTTATAGCCCTTTTAAGGGGCAATGTGGAGGTATAAAAGCCCAAATTGCCCGTTAATGTTTCGCAAAAATTCTTTTTCATGCAATTACACCGCTTTTAAAGTGCGGCCGTATCTTCGTTTAGCAAATGAAAGCAAGAATTTACAAGTCTACGGGTAGTTGGTATATGGCCAAAGCGGAAACGGGCAAAATGTACAATGCGCGCATTAAAGGGGTGTTTAAAATTGGTGGACTTACCTCTACCAACCCTATTGCAGTAGGCGATGAAGTAGACATGCAAATAGAAGATGTGCTTGAAGAATCGGCCATGATTGATACCATTTGTGACCGAAAAAATTATGTAGCACGGGTATCACCACACAACAAACACCAGCATCATATTATTGCAGCGAACCTCGATCAGAGCTTACTATTTGCCACGCTAAAAGACCCAAAGACCTCACAAGGTTTTATAGACCGGTTTTTAATTTCTTGTGAAGCCTATCATATTCCGGCCATTATTGTTTTTAATAAATCCGATTTGTACAAGCAAAAAGAATTGGAACATTTTGAACACCTGCACAAAATTTATTCAAACATTGGTTATCAGGTAATGCTGTGTAGCGTAGAAAAAAATAAAGGCGTAGAAGAAATTGCTGCACTACTTGAAGGTAAAACAACTTTATTAAGTGGACATAGCGGTGTAGGTAAATCTACTTTTATCAATGCAGTGTTTCCATCACTCGAATTACGTACACAAGAAGTAAGTGGTTGGAGTGGCAAAGGTATGCACACCACCACTTTTGCAGAAATGTTTGACCTGCCTACAAGTGGCGCTATCATTGACACGCCGGGTATTAGAGAGCTTGGTCTTGTAGATATTTCTAAACAAGAATTAGCGCATTATTTTCCTGAAATGCGCGCACAAATGGTGAATTGTCATTTTAATAACTGCATGCACATAGAGGAGCCTGGTTGCGCTGTTAAACAGGCGCTTGAAGCAGGAGAAATTGCTGCTGATCGTTACGTGAGTTACCTTAATATTTTAACCACTATGGACGCAGCGCATTAGTCCTTTTCATACCAACGCGCATACTTCACATAGTTTTCTGCGATTCTATTTATTTCAGATTCAATTAAAGTAGGTGATACGTCTTTTACTTTTTTTGCGGGCACACCTGCGTAAATACTTCCTGCTTCTACAACCGTTCCTTCTAATACAACAGCACCTGCTGCAATAATAGAATTGCTGTGGACCACGCACCGGTCCATCACAATGGACCCCATGCCAATGAGTACATTGTCATGGATGGTGCATCCATGCACCATGGCGTTGTGCCCAATCGATACATTGTTACCAATGGTGGTGGGGTGCTTTTGATAAGTGCAGTGTATGATGGCGCCGTCTTGTACATTAACACGGTCGCCCATTTTAATAAAATGCACATCGCCTCTTACCACGGCGTTAAACCAAAAACTACATTCTTTTCCAGTGGTTACATCTCCAACGATAGTGGCGTTGGGTGCAATAAAGCAGTTTTCTCCAAAACTGGGTAATTTACCTAAAACGGGAAGTATAACCGGCATCTTCTTTTTTAAACGAATGTAATAAAATTGTGTAAAGTGCTGTTCTTTGGTAATCCTTTACCTTTGCAGCATCATATACGCAATGAACAACCGTCAACTTTTTTTACAGCATGTAGCCCAAACTTCCACGGCACCCCTAGGTATCGAAATGGTGGAGGCGGCCGGTGTAACCCTTACAGATGTTGACGGTAAAACCTACACCGATTTTATTGCAGGTTTTAGTGTTTGTAATATTGGACATAGTCATCCAGAAGTTGTTAAAGCAGTGCAAGAACAGGCTGCAAAATACATGCACCTGATTGTGTATGGCGAGTTTATTGAAAGCCCACAAGTTAAATATGCTGCCTTACTCGCTAGTCATTTACCAAAAAATTTAGACTGCGTTTATTTTACAAGTAGTGGTGCAGAAGCCACAGAGGGTGCACTTAAATTAGCAAAGCGTGTTACAGGTAAAACAAAAATACTTGCATGCAATAAAGCCTATCATGGAAGTACACAAGGTGCGCTGAGTGTAATGGGTGATGAGTATTGGCGCAATGCATTTAGACCACTCTTACCAGAAGTATATCATTTTAATTATAACGATGATGCACTTGTTGCAGCCATTGATAACACGGTAGCCTGTGTAATTGTGGAACCAGTGCAAGCCGAAAGTGGCGTGACACCTGGGCGCAAAGAGTGGCTAGCTGCGATTCGTAAAAAATGTGACGAACACTGTGTACTTTTAATTTTTGATGAAATACAATCTGGCTTTGGCCGCACGGGTTCACTTTTTGCGTTTGAGCAAATGGATGTGGTGCCCAATGTTTTATTAGTTGGTAAAGCGCTTGGTGGTGGCATGCCGCTTGGTGCTTTTATTTCGAGCCAAAAACTCATGAGCACTTTAACGGTGGCACCGGTGCTTGGTCATATCACCACATTTGGTGGACATCCAGTAAGTTGTGCTGCGGGTAAAAAAGCGTTTGAAATTTTAACGGAGCAAAAATTATTGGATACCGTTGCGGCAAAAAGTGAATTATTAAAATCTTTATTAGTACACCCTGCGATTGTTCAAATGCAAGGTATTGGACTTTGGTTTTCTTTGAGATTTTCATCAGATACTCTTGCACAAAAAGTAGCGCATGCCTGCGTTCAAAACGGTGTCATTACCGACTGGTTTTTATTTGCACCGGACGCCATTCGGGTAGCACCTCCACTCATTATTACAGAAACTGAAATTCGCGCAGCTTGTACAATTATTTTACAATCTATTGATCAGGTGCTTTTGGAGCATCCGGAGCTTGCCTAGGTCCGTTATTGTTAGGATTGTTGGGCCTTGGTCCATTGTTATTAGGTCTGTTGTTAGGCCTATTGTTATTGGGTCTTGGCCCGTTGTTATTAGGTCTCGGACCATTGTTGTTAGTACGATTGTTGTTTGGACCACGACTGTCTCTACTATTGTCTCTTCTTCTCTTATCGTTTCTTTCTAATGAACGCAAACTAATTTGTCCCACCACATCCGCAAAAGCAGGTTCTACTTCTTTTGGTTTACTGCTTGTAACTTCTACGGCTTGCAATTCATCTACTTTAACACCTTGGCCATTGAGGCGTTTAATTTCTTTTACGCGTTGTATGGTAAGTGGGTAATGTTTAGAATTATTTGGCAGGATGTACCACATTAAATTTTTGAAAATATCTTTTTTAATGAGGTGCGCTGTTCCCATTGCAGTATCTAAAGAATCTGCATAATCAGGGAAGTTTTGAAGGGCATCTAAATACGTATCTAGCTCAAAGTTTAAACAACATTTTAATCTACCACACTGTCCACTTAATTTGGTTTGATTGATTGATAAATTTTGGTAACGAGCAGCGGTGGTGTTAACGCTTTTGAAATCGTGCAACCATGTACTACAACAAAGCTCTCTGCCACAAGATCCAATGCCACCAAGCTTCGCAGCTTCTTGTCGAATACCTATCTGACGCATTTCCACTTTAAATTTAAAGTCTGTGGCGTACATTTTTATGAGCTCTCTAAAATCTACACGATCATCTGCGGTATAAAAGAAAGTTGCTTTTTTACCATCGGCCTGAATTTCAACTTCGCTTAATTTCATTTGTAATTTAAGCTCCATGGCCATGGCCCTACTTCTGGCTAAAATATCTTTTTCGCGACCTTTGCTAATATGAAAAGCTTCGATATCTCTTTCGGTGGCACGGCGAATAATTTTTTTAATTTCTGGGCTGGTTTCTTCGAGCTTATTTTTCTTAAGCTGCATGCGTACGAGTTCGCCAGTAAGGCTTACTTCACCCACGTCAAAACCACTTACACCTTCTAGTGTAACGTAGTCTCCTTTTTCAAAAAATTGAAGGGTAGCGTTTCTAAAATATTCTTTGCGGCTGCCTTGTTTGAAGCTTACTTCAACAATTTTGCAATTGCTTTCGGGGTCACTAAAAGGAAGGTTTAAAAGCCAATCGTGTACGTTTAAACGGTTACAGCCACCCGTGCTACAGCCACCATTACTTTGGCAACCACCAGGTTTACTTGTTCCACAAGATCCACAGCCCATATTATGTAGTTATACTATTAGTTAATAATTGATTGATAAACAATACGTTATAGTTTATCTAATCGTTACATGGCGGTCAGGCACATGCTAATCATTCAAAATTAAGGTTTTGTTTTGAATGATGTGGTAGAGTTTAAGGGTAAGGGCCTGAAATAGCATTTTCCCGTTGGCGTTGCGCTCTATATAATAAGAGGCTTTATCGAGTTCTTCTATAATAGCCTGTTGCTGGCTCACAGAAGCAATTTTATTGAGCCTAATGGCAAAGTCTTTCTCTTGATCTCCCATTTTAACCTGGTCGGCACCGAGCACTTTAATGCGGATACTCATTTGCAGCAGGTGGTTAAAGTAGCGTAAAAACTGTTTTTGTTTTTCTCTGCCTAGTTTGGCGGCTTCCTCGGTAAATTTTACTTGGCTAGCCGGTCCACCTTTTAAAGTGGCATTGAGCCATTCCCTTAAATAAGAATGCCAATCTTCTTCGGAGTGTTGTAAGAGTTGAAGTGCTTCGCGGTAATTGCCTTCTGCAATGCCGGCAATTTGACTTGCGGTTTCTTTACTCGCTTTTGCTCTTTCAAACAAAGCTTCTTCTACTTCTTCATTAGATAGTAACGGAACTTTTATGAGTTGACACCTACTTAACAGTGTTGGTAAAATTTGTTCTTCACTTTCTGCTACTAAAATAAATAAAGTATTAGGTGGCGGTTCTTCTATGAGCTTGAGTAATTTGTTACCTTCTTTGCCGAGGTATTCTGGCATCCATAGTACGAGTACTTTATACGCACTTTCAAAACTTTTTAAACTGAGTTTATGGATGATTTCGTTGCACTCTTCGGCAGTAATATTTCCTTGTTTATTTTCGGCGCCAATAAATTGTAACCAGTCATAAATATTACCATACGGAAATTGCGAATAAAAATCTCTCCAATCTGAAATATAATCGGCACTTACTGGTTTTTCACCAGGCTTTTTTGAAATAACTGGATATGAAAAATGTAAATCGGGGTGTAATAATTTGGATGCTCTTACATAAGAAGGGTCGTCAGCTAAATCAGTTGGAGACTTATACGCAGGGCCTGCCTCCATGGGTGTGAGACCGCCAAACAAATCAGCCACAGGTTCGCTAGCTGCCGGTTGGCTTACTACAAATTGTGCAAAATGAATGGCTAGTGGAAGTGCCCCGGATCCTTCTTTTCCGAGAAATAATAGGGCATGGCTTAGCCTGTTATGCTGCACCATATCTATAAGGTGTGCTTTAACAGATGCTTGTCCTATAATGTCTTTGAATACCAATGTGCCTGCCTTTAATTTCGGTTAAATAGTTTGCCAAATGTATGCTAACTACTTCAAGCACCGTAACTAATAAGCGACTATTTTAATTGTCCGGTAATTTCTGGACTATCAGGTTTGGTGCTGCTTGGGAAATAAGCAATCATTTCACCATTTTCATCTAATAAAAATTTATTGAAATTCCATTTGATAGTAGCATCTAATACGCCATTTTCTTTTTTCTGTGTAAGCCATTTGTAAATTGGTGCGGTGTCGGTACCGGTTACACTTATTTTACTAGCTAAAGGAAATGTTACGCCAAATCTTGCTTTGCAAAACTGTTTGATTTCGGCATCAGAACCAGGTTCTTGTCCGCCAAAATTATTGGCAGGAAAACCAACCACTACCAATTTATTTTTATATGTGTCAGCTAATTTTTGAAGTGCCTCGTACTGTGGCGTATATCCACACTCAGATGCTGTATTCACTATTAAAATTTTCTTCCCCTTAAATTTTGAAAAATCTATTACGCCACCGTCTATCGATTTAATTTTAAACTGATGTATGCTTTCTTTGCCCGGGTTTATAAATGATTGTAACATAAATAAGGTTGCTATTAAGATGAGATTTTTCATGGTGTGTTGTTGAATTTGTGTAGTTATATAACAAAGCCAATCGTTATTTGTTGAAAGTTCCAACATTTTCCTCAAAAAAGCATCCCACAATTATTTTAATGGATAAGCGGCGGCAGCAACGCTCACTTTCACATCCTTAACGCTTAGTAGTGTTTTGCCGCATGCTTCAATGGTGGCACCTGTGGTTATTACGTCATCTATGAGTAATAGGTGCTTGCCGGCAATAGATGTTGGGTCTTTGATGCTAAATGCGTTTTCCATGTTTTCCCAGCGTACGGCCCTATTTTGTTTGGTTTGTGTATTTGTATGTTTTGTTCTGGTAATGGCACCCGTGAACACTGGTTTGTGCCATACCTGACCAATACCCTCACAAATAAGCGCTGCTTGATTAAAGCCTCTTTTCGAGAGTGCTTGGGGGTGGAGGGGCACTGGAATTAACGCATCGATGGTGGCAAACCGCTTCGATGCAGCTAGTAAGGCGCCCATTTGCTTACCTATAAATAAGCCTACGTCTTCGTTGGATTTATATTTTAATTGGAAAAGTAAGGCTTGAAGCGCCGAATTTTTGTGGAAGTACCAGGCCGCTGCTCCTGCACTAATGGGGATCCTGCCATAAAATATTTTTTCGATGGGGTTGCCAGGGGCCTCAAAAAAGTGGGTTTCGGGTAGGTTTTGGCTGCAACGGCCACAAATATTGGCCCCAAAGAGCCGTAAGGGCCTGCCGCAAGCAGGGCAGTTTTTAGGGAAATAGAGCCAAAAAATAGGGTCAATCCAACTGATAAGTTTGGGTAAAAATGTGGTTTGCATCTATCCAACTTAACTTCAATAAATTAGATGCTATAAAAATTAACCGCAGAAATTTTTTATTGCGTGTTTATTGTTACTAAAAAAGCTGTTGATATACTTCATCCACTCTACTTAATGCCAATACTTTTATGCTATAGGCTTTTGGATTGAAGCTCTTTTTATTATAGCTCGACACGATAATTTTTTCAAATCCTAGCTTTTCTGCTTCCGCAATTCTTTGCTCGATTCTATTAACGGCTCTTATTTCTCCATTTAATCCAACTTCACCAGCAAAACAGATGTGGTGTGGAAGAGGAACGTCTTCGTAAGACGATAATAGAGCACATATAATAGCTAAATCGGTAGAGGGGTCTTCTATTTTTATGCCCCCTGCAATATTTACAAAAACATCTTTCATCCCAAATTGAAATCCACCTCTTTTTTCTAAAACGGCTAGTAATAGTTGTAATCTTCGGAGGTCAAAACCGGTTACGGTTCGTTGAGGGGTTCCATACACACTTTGTGTAACGAGTGCCTGTACTTCTAATAATAATGGTCGGGCACCTTCAAGCGTTGCAGCAATCGCCGAACCACTTAAACTATCTTCTCTTTGTGCAATTAAAATTTCGGAAGGATTGGAAACAACGCGCATGCCTTCGCCAGTCATTTCATAAATGCCTAATTCTGCGGTGCTACCAAATCTATTCTTTAATGTACGTAAAATTCGGTAGGCATAATGTCTATCACCTTCAAATTGTAACACAGTATCCACCATATGTTCTAATACCTTAGGACCCGCTATGGCGCCGTCTTTGGTGATATGCCCAATTAAAAATACAGGGGTATTTGTTTGCTTGGCAAACTTCTGAAATTCTGCTGCACATTCTCTAATTTGAGATACAGATCCAGCTGCAGAATCAATCAAACTCGATTGTAATGTTTGAATTGAATCAACAATAACAAGTGTTGGTTTTAACTTTTTTATTTCTGCAAAAATGGTGGATGTATTGGTTTCGGTGAGTAGGTAAAAATTGTTATTGGGAATTTTAAGTCGATCTGCGCGCATTTTGATTTGCTGCTCACTTTCTTCCCCACTAATGTATAATACAACCTGATCGGTGGCTTGTAACCCATTTTGTAAAAACAAAGTACTTTTTCCAATACCAGGTTCACCAGCAACGAGTACAATGCTGCCCATCACAATGCCGCCACCAAGTACCCGGTTGAGTTCAGGATCTTTGGATATAATTCTTTTTTCCTCCGATGTTTTTACTTCATCGAGTGCAATAATTTTTGAATTCCGCTTTTGTTCGTGGTAAGAATCCCAATTTTGATCCTTCGAAATTCCTTTATCAATAATTTCTTCCGAAAAAGTATTCCACTCCGCACAACTTGGACATTTTCCAATCCATTTTGCACTTTCATAACCACAATTACTACAGAAAAAAGCAGATTTTATTTTACTCATTGCATAAAGATATTTCAGAAAAATCAGAATCGCGTGAATGAAAAAATAACCACTGTTCGTATCATTAAAAAAACAGAAAAAAACAGGTGTTTCTTACCCAAAAATGGAAGTAAAAAAATGGCGGTAAATCTGCTGAAACGCAGTGGTAGTAGGCATGTAAAAGGGCCAGCATTGCTACTGGCCCTTATTACTTACTAACCCATTAAATTCTACTGCTAAGGTACAATAATGGGGCAGACGGCAAAATAATTTTTAGGTTTTTGGGGAAAATTTAATCTACGATTTTATTCGTAGGAAAGCCCTGAACCTGACAATGAGTCCCAGTCCGGTCCGACAGTTTGGCGGCGGGTATTTTTAGGGTATTTTTTGGCTGTTTTTGGATAAAAAAAAGGCCAAATTGGCCTTTTAAAAAGTTTTTGTGAAGCGTAGGGTGGGAAAAATAATTCGTATTATTAAATATGTTAATATCTAAAATTATTTTTATTGGGGCCCGGTTTAAAATTTAATTTCTTCCTCCTGGGCGTCAAAAAACCTGAATTCGGTAAGGTGGTAGTTGGTATTTTCCTCCAAACTTAGCTTTACCCCATGCTTTTTACGGAGTTTGCTCAGTTTATTGGTAAATATCCCCTTGGTTAAATAAGCCGCAATAATGGGGTGAACCACGAGTTGAAGCTTTTTATGGGCATGAGAGGCCAAATAAACCAGCTTATTTTCAATTTCATCTTCTAATAGTAGTGCAGAAGTCATTTTACCACTACCATTACAAGCTGTACAATTTTCAGAAGTATTGATATTTACTTCGGGACGCATTCTTTGACGTGTTACTTGCAATAGACCAAATTTAGAAATAGGAAGTACCGAATGTTTGGCACGATCTGCTTTCATAAAAGTATCCATGGCTTCCTGCACTTTTCTTTTATTATCAGGAAGTTTCATGTCAATAAAATCAATCACAATGATACCACCAATATCTCTAAGTCGTAATTGTCTTGAAATCTCTTCTGCTGCTTCTAAATTTGTTTCTAATGCATTTTCTTCTTGGCTATTGCTCACGCTCTTATAGCCACTGTTCACATCAATAACATGGAGTGCTTCGGTGTGCTCAATAATTAAATAAGCACCACTAGGAAGGTTAACGGTTTTACCAAAAGAAGCTTTTACTTGTTTGGTCACACCAAAATGATCAAAAATAGGAAGACCATCTTTGTACTGTGATACAATATCTGTTTTATCTGGTGCAATGCGCTGAATATAACGCTGGGTTACTTCGTGAAGTGCTTTGTCATTCACCACAATTCTATTAAAATCGGCGCTGAGCAAATCCCTTAAAATACTCGTTGTTTTTGTTTCTTCACTTAGAATGCGAACAGGTGCTGCTGCTCCTTTTAAATTGGCTTGTATCGTTTTCCATGTTTCAACAAGTGATAACATGTCTTGGTGTAATTCGGCAGTTGATTTACCTTCTGCGGCAGTACGTACAATCACGCCAAAATTTTTAGGCCTAATGGCTTCTACAATTTTGTGCAATCTTTTTCTTTCTTCTGAAGAATGTATTTTTTTAGAGACGGCTACAATTTCATTGAAAGGGGTAACAACAACAAATCTACCAGGTAAAGAAAGTTCGCAACTTAAACGAGGTCCTTTTGCGGCAATGGGTTCTTTTAAAATTTGAACGAGTACATTTGGCTTGCCATTTAATACTTCGTTTATTTTTCCAGTTTTGATAATTTCAGGTTCTGATTGAAAGCGCGCAAAATCAAATCCATGTTCACTTTTATCAGACATGGCGGCCTGCGTATACTTTATAATGGACTTTGCATAAGGGCTTAAATCTGAATAATGTAAAAAAGCATCTTTCTCAAAACCAACGTCAACAAAAGCAGCGTTGAGTCCGGGAATTAATTTTTTTACTTTACCAAGGTAAAGATCACCAACTGCAAAATTTGCATCAGTATTTTCATTATGCAGCTCCACTAGTTTTTTATCTTCTAGCAAAGCAATTTCTACACCCGTAGGCGTTGCGTTTATAATCAATTCTTTGTTCAAAATGAGCAACTTTTAAATACAAAATCACCTGCCCAATGGGCGGCGTATGCATACAACCATATCTTAACAATCATAGCCCTATCAAGGAAGGAAATAGGAAAAGTTGCAGAAAAGGGAATAAGGGGCTAGATACAGATAAGTGTTAAACACGCCCTATGGATTAAATAGGGCGTGTTTGTATAAGTCAGTAAAGAATAAACAATTACTTGTTCTTCTTTTTGTGACGATTCTTTCTTAGGCGTTTCTTACGTTTGTGTGTCGCAATTTTATGACGCTTTCTCTTCTTACCACAAGGCATACAGGGAGTAATTTTATTTGTTAATAATAATTTATTTTTTCAATTCCGCAATTCTCTTAGCGATTGCTTCTTTTGCTTCGGGCACTTTAACTTTTTTGGCGGCAAGTGTATACCACTTTACTGCGTTTGGTTTGTCGTTGTGCATCTCGTAGCATTCTGCTAAATGAAATATGGCTTCCAGGTTTTCTGGGTCTTTATTTACAATTAGCAAGAAGCGCTCAATGGCTTTATCTAACTGCCCACTTTTTTTACCACCCAATCCCAAAATCATTTGAGCATATAAGTTGTTTGGATTTTTTTGAACAATATTCCTGATGGGTAAAATACCCTCCATTGGATTGTTTGAAATGTTTCCAAATATGTAGCAGGCACCCAAACCAATTTTACTAGAATCGTTGTTTGGATTGATAACTAAAGCTTTCTCTAAAAGATCTTTTGCTTGTTCTGCCAACCAGTGTTGCATGGCTGGGTCGCCTTCCGTAACTAGGTTGTCTATATACAGTTGGGCGGCAAAGGTGAGGCTTTTTTCAGAATTTTCCAATTTAGCTGCTTCGCCAGTGTACCAAGCATAAGGTTCAAACAGTTTGGCCGAGTCTGACCAGAACCTTGCAAGCTGGTGGTAAATGTGTATTTTTTGGTCTTTTACATCCCCCCTAACCACGCTATTTTCTAGCATATTGAGGCGGATAGACTGATCGGGACTAATTTTTTCTTTGGCTTTTACAAGCAGGTCTTTAAATTCAATGTGTTGATTATCAGCTTCATTTTTGGTATTTGCCGTTGCTACCGGGTTTTTAGGCGCTACGGTAGATCCCATGTATAATAAAGTGGCAAATAGGAGTATGGCTCCGCCAATCAGGAGTAGTTGCTGTTTTTTCACTTTCGAAAAGAATTAGGACGCGAAGTTAACTTTACTTGAGCTTGCTTTTAACTTCTGTAACAAATTCTTTTGCAGGTTTGAAGGCAGGAATAAAATGTTCAGGAATTTCCACAGCTATATTTTTTTTGATATTTCTACCAATTTTAGCTGCACGTTTTTTGGTGATAAAGCTCCCAAAGCCACGTATGTATATGTTTTGGCCGTTAGAGAGACTTTCTTTTACCTCTTTAAACATGGTTTCAAGCGTAACAAGAACATCCACTTTTGGAATGCCTGTTTTGTCTGAAATCTGGTTGATGAGATCTGATTTTCTCATTGTATCAAAAATTAATTTAGGGTATGTGTTTCTAAAAATAAGCTAAAATTTCACTTATTTAACAGAAAATTAAATTTTTTTATACGTTTTACCAACTAAATATGGCCAGATACACCCTAAAAATTAACTTTATACCTCAAAATCGCGCTTTTTACCCCTCAAAACCATGATTTTGCCCATTCTTAATAGATGAAATTGAATTTTACCAGTACCCTCCTTCATTGGCATGCCAAAGACAATACCAGAGAAATGCCTTGGAAAGGCGAAAAAGACCCCTATAAAATCTGGCTATCAGAAATAATTTTACAACAAACCCGTGTAGAACAAGGACTTGCATATTATAATAGATTTATTTCTACCTATCCAACAGTATTTGATTTAGCAAAAGCAAAAGACCAAACGGTTTTTAAATTATGGGAAGGGCTTGGTTATTATAACCGATGCAGAAATTTATTAGCAACTGCACGCGTTATCGTGAAAACGTTTAATGGAAAATTTCCAAATGATTATGAAACGCTCTTAACATTGAAGGGAGTGGGTCCTTACACGGCTGCGGCTATAGCATCATTTGCTTTTAATGCGCCACATGCTGTGCTAGATGGAAATGTGTTTAGAGTGATTGCGCGCTATGAAGGAATTGATGTGCCAACAGATACAACCTCAGGTAAAAAAATGTTTGAAGCCCGTGCAGCTGCATTCCTCGATAAAAAACGAGCAGGCCTTTATAATCAAGCTATTATGGACTTTGGGGCCACTGTATGTAAACCATTTGCGCCAACCTGTACTATTTGTCCACTACAAAAAACATGTGTTGCACAAGCAACCGCGCAGGTGAATCAGCTTCCTATTAAAGAGAAACAACTGGTAAAAAAAGAGCGTCGATTGTATTATTTTTTGTTGCAGGTAAATGATGAAATTTGGGTAACCGAAAGAAAACACAAAGACATTTGGCAAGGGTTATTTGAATTTTATTTACTTGAGGCAGGAAAAAAAATGTTGTGGAATGAAGCAGGCACACAGCAGTTTTTAAAAGAACAATTAGGAATACCATCCATTAAAATACTTCACCGTTCACTAGAAATAAAACAAACCCTTACCCATCAAATTATAACGGCCCAGTTTATTCGTGTAGGCCTATCTAAAAAACCAAGTAGTGTTACGTCTGGTAAATGGCAAAAAATTGGCCAACTTAAAAAGCTTCCGTTCCCTAAATTGATCAATCAGTATTTAAGCGAAGAATTTGTTTGGTAAACCCAATTTATCTATACTTTACTGGTGTGCGATGTAACTGAATTATTGGTATTTTTGTAGGGTACTAAATTTACGCTCACTTTGGACGATCATTCGGTAATGGGATTATTTTTTGGGCAATCATTTTTTGGTGCTATTCAACCCCAAGGCACTACTGTTTTGGTACTCATTTTGGTGGTGCTGTTGTTTTTATCTTTTGTGCTAGCAGGCGCCGAAGTTGCTTTCTTTTCATTGACCTTTAAAGATATCAATATTTTAAAGTCTAAACAGCAATCTGCTTATAAAAGAATTATAGACCTCATTGAGCAGCCAAAAATTTTATTAGCATCTCTATTGATTGCCAATAGCTTTATCAATATCTCCATTATTATCATTTCAAATTTACTCATTGATAACATGTTTAATTTTGAACAGTTTAATGCCGTTTGGGTAGAGTTTGTTATCAAAGTAATTGCGGTTACTTTTTTACTCGTGCTATTTGGTGAAATCATGCCAAAGGTTTTAGCCACGCAAAACAATATTCGTTTTGCAAAAGATTTTGGCGGCATTGTATACGGCATCTCCTATTTGGTAATGGGTCTTAGTAAGCCACTTGTAAAGTATTCTGATATTATCGAAAGAAAACTTGCCAATAAATCGGCGAGTGCGTACAGTTTAGAAGAGCTCGATCATGCCATTGATTTAACAACCAATGAAACCGCTTCTGAAAACGAAAAAAATATTTTAAAGAGTATTGTTAAGTTCAGAAATATCACAGTCAAGCAAATCATGAAAACCCGCATGGATGTGAGCGGTGTGGATCAGGAAATTAGCTTTGATCAACTCATTGCATTTGTACGCGAAGTGAACTACTCAAGAATTCCAGTATACAAAGAAGATTTAGATGAAGTGGTTGGGATTATTCATACCAAAGACATGGTGCCTCATTTAGATGAAAGCGCTACCTACAATTGGCACAAACTTATCAGACCACCTTATTTTGTGCACGAACAAAAACCCATCGAAGATTTATTAAAAGAATTTCAGTCTAAAAGAATCCACTTTGCGGTGGTAGTAGATGAATTTGGTGGGACCAGCGGTATTGTTACCCTCGAAGATATTTTGGAAGAAATTATTGGAGAAATCAAAGATGAGTTTGACGAAGAAGACAGTGACTATAAAAAAATTGATGACAATAATTATATTTTTGAAGGACGTGTGATGATTCAGGATTTGTGCAAGGTAATGGATCTTCCTACCGAAACATTTGATACGGTAAAAGGAGAGAGTGATTCACTCGCTGGTCTTGTCCTTGAACTAGCAGGTGATTTTCCAAAACCTGCCGCTATTTTAACTTCTGGTGATTTTGAGTTTACGGTATTAGAAGTGGCCAAAAATAGACTCCAAAAAATTAAGGTTTCCATAAAGCGTCAATACCTCATTTAATGTTTAGTTCATGCCAAGGAAATTAAAGTTATCTTTTTTAGTATTTGGGTTTGCCGCTTTATTTGTTATGTCATGTAATAGCGTGTATACCCCAAAACCAACTGGCTATTACAAAATCAATTTCCCTGAAAAAAAATACCAATTATTTGATGAGCCAGGATATCCGTATGCTTTTGAGTACCCCGTATACGCCAAAGTAGTCAAGGATTCTACCTTTTTTGGAGAAGCCACAGAAAATGAATGGTGGATCAATGTAGATTTTCCGGCGTTCAATGGTCGTATTTATGTGAGTTACAAAGAAATTGGAAAATATAAATTTGACTCACTTGTTAAACACTCTTTTTTTATGACGAGTAAGCAATCTGCGAAAGCCTATTCTATCGATGACTCACTCGTAAATACTGCAAATGGTGTTAGCGGGATGTTTTTTTCGGTGGGAGGTGATGCAGCTACCTCCAATCAGTTTTTTTTAACGGATTCTACCAAGCATTTTTTAAGAGGGGCTCTGTATTTTGACGCCACACCCAATGCCGATTCGCTCGCTATTGTCAATGATTTTATTAAAACAGATCTGAAGCATTTGGTAAACACTTTTAGGTGGAAAAACTAATTATATTCGCATAGCTATGATTATTATAGACAACAAATTAGTTTCAGACGAGCTCCTAGAGGAGCAATTTGTATGCGATTTAAGCAAATGCAAGGGCGGTTGCTGTGAAGATGGTGACGCTGGGGCACCCATGGAAAAATGGGAATTGGAAAAGTTAAATGCCCATTACGAGGATATTAAACCATATATGACCCCCCAAGGGATCAAAGAGGTAGAAAAGCAAGGTAAATATTTATACGACCGTGAATTTGGTTGGGTTACACCTACCATTAACGGCGGTATTTGTGCCTACGGTATAAAAGATAAAACGGGCACCATACTTTGTGGTATAGAGCAGGCTTACAACGATGGTAAGTTGGATTGGAAAAAGCCACTTAGTTGCCATTTGTTTCCAGTGAAAACAAAAAAGAGTAAGCGCGATCCAGATATGGAATATGTGAATTATGAACCCCGTGAAGATCTGTGTAGTGCTGCTTGTAGCCTCGGTAAAAAATTAAAAGTACCGGTGTATCAATTTTTAAAAGAATCTTTAATACGAAAATACGGTACCGAATTTTACGAAGCATTAGAAGCAACAGCGCTTCATCAAAAAAGTCAAAAAAAATAAGCATGTCTGAAACAGCTGCATCATTTATAGCAAAGAGTACTATTAAGGCTGCCGATTTAGAGCACCGTAGAAAAATTAACTTCAATATTTCTAAATACAACGCTGTTGTACCCATTGGTAAATCACAATTTACCGATGTGAATATAACACGTGAACGTGCAAAAAATATTAAATGGGAAGCCATTGAAAATTTAGATAAATACTTACTGGAGTTTGAGCAAAAAATTACGGCAAGAGGCGCTACTGTTATCTGGGCCAATGATACGGCAGAAGCACTAGAAGCGATTGGAAAAATTTGCAGAGAACGTAATTGCAAAACGCTTGTGAAAAGTAAGAGCATGGTGACCGAAGAAATTCATTTGAATGATTTTTTGGAGGCGAGTGGTATTGAGAGCGTAGAAACAGATTTAGGAGAATACATTCAGCAATTAGATGGCGAACCGCCTTACCATATTGTAACACCAGCCATGCACAAAAGCAAAGAAGACGTTGCTAAATTATTTGCAAACAAGCTTGGCACAAAACCAGATCTAACCCCCGAAGAATTAACCCAGGTTGCACGTATCAAGCTTCGTGAAAAATACACTGAAGCCCAGGTGGGTGTAACAGGTGCCAATTTTTTAATTGCAGATGTTGGCGGCATTGCTATTACCGAAAATGAAGGCAATGGCCGCTTAAGTTGCGCATGGCCTAAAACACATATTGCAGTTGTTGGCATCGAAAAAATGATTCCTTCAATGCATGATCTTCCACTTTTTTGGCCACTACTTGCTACCTATGGTACGGGTCAAAAAGTAACCGTATACAATTCTATTTTAACAGGCCCTAAGCAAGCCGGTGAATCAGATGGCCCCGAAGAAATGTTTGTGATTTTACTTGACAACGGCCGTACCAATTTGCTTGCTAATCCTACTGCGCGCGAAGCACTTTATTGCATTAGATGTGGTGCTTGTTTAAATGCTTGTCCTGTGTATAAAAATATTGGTGGGCACTCCTATGAAACAACCTATAGTGGTCCTATTGGAAAAGTTATTACACCGTATTTAAGTGGCGTGGATGATTATAAACACCTGAGTAATGCGTCTTCTTTGTGTGGTAATTGTACAGAGGTTTGTCCGATGCGCATTAATTTACATGAACTCTTATTAGATAACCGTCACGAAGCCGTTACTCAAGGTACAAGCACACTCGCAGAGCGTGTTGCCTGGAAGGCTTGGATGGTAGCCAGTTTAAATAGACCCATGATGAATATGGGCAATGGCAAAATGAAAAACTGGGTGGTGAATAAAGTATTTAAAGGCTGGGCCGTACACCGCTCTGAACTAGACTTTACGCCAAAAACATTCAATGAAATGTGGAAGGAAAAAACTACATCCCGTCCGCGTCCGTAACAGGAATAATTTCTTGGTGTTGCTTTTTCATAGACCTATTTACGAGGTAAACGCCAGTAAGTGTAACAAAGGAACCTATAAAAATAGGGAGACTGAGTTTTTCATTTACAATATACGCGCCAACAATAGTAGCCACAATCGGATTGATGTAGGCATACAGCGATGCAATGGCTGGCGGCAAATATTTCATGGTATAAATAAATGCTGCAAAAGCAATAATCGAGCTAGCTACAATTAAATAAGCAATCACCATCCAAACGGTAAACGTTATTTCTTGAATTGGAATAGATTTACCGGAAGCCACCGCAAAAGCACCTAAGAAAAAACAACTTAAAAACATTTGCCATCCAGTTGCATAGTACGGATTCATATCCATTTTATTACGTGCAATAAAAATGGTGCCAAAGCTCCAGCTTAACATGGCAATGAGTGATACCGTAACACCTATAAAATAACCCACCGAGTTATGTACCGCAAGGTTTTCATAAAATACAATACCAATGCCAATAATGCCTAGTAACATACCCTGAAATGTAAGGGATGTAATTTTTGTGTTGTTGTATTTTATTTTTTCAATAATAACAACACTGAGTGGATAGAGGGCTGCAATAAGTGCCGCAAGTCCACTTGGAATTTCTTTTAATGCATAGGTAGAAAAACCGTTGGCAATTACAAAAAGTAAAACAGACATCCCTAGTAGCCATTTGAATTCTTTGAAAGTAGGGAGCTTTTGCCCCTTGATTAAAAAAAATACAATTAAAGACAAACCACCAAGTCCGTTTCTAATAGCCGACAACTCAAAGGCTAGCATGCCTTGTTTGATACCATACTTACTTGCCACCCAGGTAGTGCCCCAAATGATACTTGTGAGGCCAAGCCCTATGTATGCTTTTTGTTTGGTTGTCATGCTGCCCTTACTATTAATGTCTAAAATGACGAAGACCTGTCATCACCATCGCTAATTTATGTGCTACACAATATTCGATACTGTCTTTATCTCTTACCGATCCGCCAGGTTGAATAAATGCCTCAATGCCTGCCTGCTGTGCAATTTGAACACAATCGTTAAAAGGGAAAAAGGCATCAGATGCAAGCACGGCGCCTTTTAAATCAAAATTAAATTGATGTGCTTTTTCGATGGCGTGTCTTAATGCATCGATACGACTGGTTTGACCACAGCCTTTACCCACCAATTGTTTATTTTTTACAAGTGCTATGGCATTACTCTTTAAATGTTTGCATACTAGGTTGGCGAATATTAAATTTTCTTTTTCGTCTTGGGTGGTGGTTCTGCCACCTACTTCATCCCATGTTGCAAAATTTCCGGTATCAGGCCCCTGTTCTAAAACACCGTTTAGTAATGACTTACTAGGTTTTTTTAGTGCTGTATTATTTCCAGTAAGCTGTAATAAAATTCTATTTTTTTTGCTTTTTAAAATATCAAGTGCACCGGCTTCATAGTTAGGTGCAATGAGTACTTCAAAAAATATTTCATTGATGGCGTTTGCGGTATCCGTATCAATGGTGCTATTGGTTACAAGTACGCCACCAAAAGCACTTTCGTTATCGCCACCTAGTGCTGCGTCCCAAGCATCTTTAACGTTGCTTCTGGCAGCAATACCGCAAACATTGGTATGCTTGATAATGGCAAAAGTAGTTTCATTAAATTCTCTAATCAGTTGCACTGCTGCGTCTAGGTCAACTAAATTGTTATAAGACAATTCTTTACCATTAAGTTGTGTAAAGAGTGCTTGTAAATTACCGGTAAAAGTAGCCTGCTGGTGTGGGTTTTCACCGTAACGTAATATTTGTATAGGTGCAGGATTAAAGTAATTGCTAATGGCAATATCATACTGCATCACCACTTCAAAAGCCTTTGCAGCAAAGGCTTTCCTTTGTTCAAGCGATGTAGTGCCAGCTTGTGCAGCTAGCATGGTTTCTATTACGGCATAATCTTGTTTAGCAGCAATAACTACAAGATCTCGAAAGTTTTTGGCTGCTGCTCTAATCATAGAAGGACCCCCAATATCAATTTTTTCGATGATGGCTTTTTCCTCGGTGGTTGTGGCAAGTGTTTCTTCAAATGGATATAAATCAACAATCACTAAATCAATTTCAGGAATATGGTACTGTTCCATTTCAACCAAATCTTGTGGCTCGTATCTACGACCAAGTATCCCACCAAAAATAGCAGGGTGCAGGGTTTTAACACGGCCTCCTAAAATAGAGGGGTAGGTTGTTAAGCTTTCTACCGCAACACAAGTGATACCTAGGTCCTCTAAAAATTTTTGCGTACCACCTGTCGAGTAGATGGTTACGTTTTGAGCAACTAATTGACGTGCTAAAGGCTCTAAACCATCTTTATAAAAGACAGAAATGAGCGCTGATTTAATTTTCTTTTCCATTGCTTGATTGGTGGACAAAAGCCCCTTGTTGAGAAACAAAATGATGGCGCAAATGTAGGCCCTCTGCCTCTTTTTTCCACGACTCCATTTTCCACAACGGGATACTGCTGTCAAAAACAAAGCACGCGCCCTTAAACTGCTTTGCGAGTAAGCTTATAGGTGACTTTGGTAGGTTGCTAATGAGTAGGATATCCACTTTTGAACTTGGTGCTTGGGTATTTTTTATCGCTGACATTTGACCTATGGATAAAAACCGGGTATGGCCAATGGCAAAAGCGCTGGTGGTGCTTGGTAGGATGGTTTCTTTTTGTTGCCCATACCTCAGTGTGATCTTTGTTGTTTTAGGAACAAACCACACGGTTAGGGTTGTTTGCCCAGATGCATGTATTTGTTTAAAGCTATACATGCTGCTGCCAAGAAACAAGGCAATTAAACCATAAAAACACCATTTGTTGTTTTTGGTTTGAATAAGTAGCGTGAAGTACAGAATGATGATAAAAAACAGACCTGCCTGAACCGTGTTGATGTCTAGATTAGATGAATTAGCAAATGGTAGCGCATTCATTTTTTGTATGACCCAGTTCATACTAGTAATGAGCCAACTGGTTGCTATTGATAAAGCCTTTCCAAGATAGGAAACAGTTCCCAAAGGAAGTAGAAGTAAACATCCATATAAAATAATACTAGAAAGTGGCACCACTATAAAATTGCTCAACAAAAAATAATTGGGAAACTGATGAAAATGATACACAACAAGGGGTAGGGTTAAAATTTGAGCGCTTAATGTAAGGGCATTTAATTGCCAACAGGCCTGCATCCATTTGTAATTGAAATATAAAGTATCATATATTTTTTTTTGATAGAGCACAATGCTTAGCACAGCTGCATAAGAAAGCTGAAATCCAATATCCCACAAATAAAATGGGTGTAATAAGAGTAAAAAAAATGCCGAAGCTGCTAGCGCATTTGTAATACTTGAATTTTGTTTTATAATAGTAGCGATAATGATAAATGAAAACATGACAGCGGCTCTAACTATCGAGGGGCCGGCTCCTGTTATTAGTGCAAAGCCCCATAGCACGAATAGCATAATAGGTGGCGCGGTCCATTTTTTTATTGTTGAATCCGGCATCCAACTAAAAATGCCAATGAGTAAACCATAAATTAGTCCAAGGTGTAAACCACTAATGGCAATAACATGTATCACTCCAGTATTGCTATATGCTTTCATTAAATTGGAATCAATATCTTGTTTGTAACCAATTAAAAGTGCGGCTGCTACTGCTTTTTCTTGTTTGCCTATAATATTTTGTTGAAGTCTTGTTCTAATTTTTTGTTGAAGCTCCCGCAAGTATTGTTTACTTTTTTGGGAGGGTAGTAAAACCCAACTTCCTTTTGCCAAATAAAGCTGGTGTGTAATTTCGTTTCTAAATAGCCAAACTTTGTAATTAAAGCCCCCTGGGTTATGCGTATCTGGTACAAGGGATGGTTGTATGGTAGTTGCAATATAATTGCCGGCCGTTAAATGGGTTATGCTAACGCGGCTACTATCTAACGCGAAGTGTATTATTATTTTTATTCGTGTTTTTATTGCTTGTTGTGCAGTACCCATATTTTCAATAATAGCTACTGTTTTATAGGTTTTGTTTTTTAGTTGTAGCGGTTCTGTTAGCCGCATAATATAAACGACTCCATTTTTATGCGCTGCTAGTAATGCTACTTCATTATCACGTGCTTGTAACGTGTTTTGCATAACACTAATACCTAGGCATACAAATACAATTTGTAGCAGTAGGCCTTGAATAATACGGTACCGGTACTTTTTAAAATTGGATAGCTGTGCAATAATAAAAAGTCCGGCAATAGAAATGCCCGCTGCTGCATACACAGCGTAATTGATAAGTGTATTTATGAAAATGCCATGCAGCAAATAATTGCAAGTAAGGATCCCGGTTACAAGTGGGAAGAGCAGTCTGGTAAATGGTGCTTGATGCCAAAAAGGGGGTGTGGTGATGGACACACACAAACCTATACACTATAAAAGCGTAAGCTTATAGAACAATCTGTTTTGGTAGAAGGTTCCCCGTATTTACGCCCTACTTATTTAGATAAGTTCATGCTACGCTCTTTGTATAGCGTACGGAAATAAGGGTCGTGTAAATCTTTGATAAAACGAATGGCTTCTCCGGTACTTTTCATTTCTGGCCCTAACTCTTTGTTCACCCCAGGGAATTTATCAAAACTAAATACAGGCTCTTTAATTGCATAGCCGTCTAGTTTTTTAACCATGGTAAAATCGGTGAGTTTATTGACACCAAGCATTACTTTGGTGGCAATATTTAAGTACGGAATTTGATAGGCTTTTGCAATAAATGGCGTTGTTCTTGAAGCCCTTGGATTTGCCTCAATCACAAACACTTGCCCATTTTTAATAGCGAACTGAATATTAATAAGGCCTTTAATATTTAATGCGCGCGCAATTTTTTCACTGTAGAATTCCATTTTTTCTATAATCATTGGGGTTAAGTTAAACGCTGGTAATACCGCGTTACTATCACCACTATGAATACCTGCTGGCTCGATATGTTCCATTACGCCCATGATGTGAAAAGTTTCACCATCAAAAATGGCGTCTACTTCTGCTTCTTGGCAACGGTCTAAGAAATGATCAATCAAAATGGTATTGCCTGGAATATGTTTTAATAAACTGATCACCGCTTTTTCAACTTCTTCGTCATTGATGACAATACGCATGCGTTGTCCACCAATAACGTAGCTAGGTCTTACAAGTACGGGATACCCTACTTTGTTGGCTACTTCAATCGCTTCGTCTGCTGTATGTGCCGTGCCATAAGATGGATACGGTATTTCTAATTCTTTTAATAAATCGCTAAAACGTCCACGGTCTTCGGCCATGTCTAGGCTTTCAAAAGAAGTACCAATAATGCGAATTCCTTTTTCGTGTAAACGCTTGGCTAATTTAAGCGCTGTTTGACCACCTAATTGAACGATCACACCATAAGGTTGCTCTAGTTCAATGATCTCCCATAAGTGCTCCCAAAACACTGGCTCGAAATATAATTTGTCGGCCATATCAAAATCGGTAGAAACGGTTTCGGGGTTACAGTTCACCATAATGGCTTCGTAACCACTTTCTTTAATAGCAATCAAGCCATGTACACAACAATAATCAAACTCGATACCTTGGCCAATTCTATTAGGGCCGCTACCAAGTACAATTACTTTTTTCTTACCGGAAGGGATGGATTCGTTGGAGTTGAGTGTAGGGTGGGTCATTATTTACAAATTGTGCAAATTTAAGGTTCCGCAGCAATTTATCCGTGTAAATTTTAAAATACTTCTTAGAGGCTTATGCACAGGGTTTTTGAAGGCTTATTTGAGTAGCGGAAGCTCCTCCCAGCGTGTGGTATAGCGCGGGCTTCGCATTTCTTGGCGCATTTTCCAGTTGCGGGTAGTGCCGCTTGCTGCAAATTTTAAAATATCCCCCCGCATCGAAAAATTAATATTGTCGATGGCTTCCATGAGTGCACGGCCTTTGGTGTTGTCCGGTGCTTGGGCAAATAAATTCCCCTGAATCACGGTTTCGGGCACAATATCACTTAAAATGATCCCTGCTTTTTTGTAGGTTTTACCTGCTTCAAATAAGCTTCTTACCAGTTCGAGGGCTGCTTTTACGAGCTCGTTGGTAAGCGCCGTTGCAAGTGGCAGGCGAACTGCGCCCGATTTTGTAGGCCCATGCCGGTAATAACTGCCCTTCACTTCTTGTTTGGGTACAATCAACACCGTAATACCGCGCGCTGCTGCGTGTTGTCTGCGCAGTTTTTCTGCGGCCCGTGCAGTGTAGGTCGCTACCGCTTCTTCTAACTCATGGAGTGTGGTAACGGGGTTTCCAAACATGCGCGTAGTAGCAATCATGTGTTTGGTTACTCTTTCCGATTGCATATCAATGCAAGGGAATCCTTTGAGTTCTCTAAACAAACGCGCGCCTACTACGCCGCCTAATTCTTGATGCGCCCAATTTTCGGTACGCAGTGTTAAATCGTAGGCAGTGTTAATACCGTAGTTACTTAATTTTTTTGCGTACTGGTAACCAATACCCCACACATCAGCAATGGGTGTTTTTTGAAGTGCTTGTGTAATTTTTTTATCCGTATTTAAAATCAATACACAGCCCGTTATTTGTTTATTTTTTTTAGCAAGTCTATTGGCTACTTTGCTCAGTGCTTTGGTAGGTGCTACGCCAATCGAAACACTAATACCGGTCCACTGTTCAATGATGTTTTTAAGTGAAACAGTAAAAGAGGATAAGGCGTTTGGTTCAATATGTGCGAGGTCGATAAAGGATTCATCTACCGAGTACACTTCTACACAACCCTCTGGTAGCATGGTTCTTAGCGTTTCCATGACACGCCAACTTAGGTCGCCGTATAAATGATAGTTAGAAGAAAAAGTAATGACACCATTTTTTTTCAAATCATTTTTTTGCATAAAATAAGGACTACCCATTTCTATGCCTACTGCTTTTGCTTCGTCGCTTCTAGAAATAATACAGCCATCATTATTACTTAATACCACCACGGGCTTGTGTAATAAATCGGGTTTAAATAAACGTTCACAGGCGCAATAAAAACTATTGCAATCTACAATGCCAATCATGTCTATATTATAAAGTAGCGTGAATACAATAGATTACCACGCCCCATACTGCAAAGGAGGCGAGTGGATCAATTTCAATGTCGGCGCATTTTTTATTTTCGGCAGAGAGTAATTTTTTAACACCCGTATCGGTGTAGCGCCGAATTAAAAGTTCTCCATTTAAAATAGCCACTACAATTTTTTGGCTGCTGGCTCTAATGCTGCGGTCTACAATTAAAATATCGCCGGGGTAAATACCGGCACCGGTCATGGCATGACTGTTCATTCTAAAAAAGAAGGTAGCGGGCTTGTTTTTAATGAGCTGCTCATTGAGGTCGATACCCCTTTCCATATAATCGTCGGTGGCGGCCCCAAAGCCAGTGGCATTGGCGGTTACAACGTCTTGTTGGGTGTATTTTTTGGAGCCTTTATAGGCAGCCCCCTGCCATTCTTGACTATCCATAACAATAAAAAAGTTTTGATTTAGCTAAAATATTTAGTAAATTTATGCTAAAATAGTTACCAAAATAAAAAAGTTATGGACATTCATATGAGCGCACGCACTGTTTTTGCCGGTCAAACACTTACCACCACTGGGGTGTATCAGTTAGTGGCCTACCCCGACGCAGATTTTACAAATTGGACACGCACCCTTGGTTTTACCGACAAGCCGGTTATTGAATTAGCCCAGTTTCATACCACCGAGCATATGGAAGCTACCTTGCTCAAGTGGATGCACCGTATCATTAGCCAGCAAAAAAGTTTTAGGGTGGCCATCGATGGTTTTGGAGCCCTACCTTCTAGGCGTATTTTTATGCGTATTGCCAATCAACAACCCTTTACACAGTTAGCCGCTAGTTTGCAAGTCCTCGATCAGTATTTAAAAAGTTATGGATGTATGCCTTCAAAATTGATACAGCAACCTTTACTTGCACTCACTTCGCCACTACCACCGGATGCTTTTGAACAGTTGGCGGCGCAGAATGTAAATAAAGTAGCGCAGCCATTTTTTGAACTTAGCACCGTTACACTCATGCGCAAAGAGCATGCACTAGACAAGGGCAAACAGGTAAGCGTTTTTGGGCTACAAACTTTATAAGCAAATTTGGGGTTTGCATACTAAGTTCTATTTTCGTTGTAAATCAATTTTCCTATGGAGTCGGTGATTAACGGAATAGAAACTTTATTTACCTCTATCAAAGGCACTGCTGCTACCAGGGTAGAAAAATTACCACAAAGTGGGAGTGATCGTATTTATTTTAGAATATACGAAGGAAGCAAAACCTATATCGCTACCTACAACCTCAATCAAAAAGAAACCCAAACATTTATACATTTTAGTAAGCACTTTAAAGCTGCTGGCCTTCCAGTACCCGAAGTACTTGGGGTAAATAACGATGATACCATTTATATCCAAGAAGATTTAGGTACCGAGTCGTTACTCAATCAAATAGAAAAAGAAGGACACTCCCAACATGTATATGCACTTTTTCAAAAAAGTTTAGCGGCACTTGCACGCATGCAAATTAAAGGAGATGAGGGCTTTAATTACAACTGGTGCATTACGGCAAAAGAGTTTGGTAAACAAGCTATTTTAAGTGATCTCTTATATTTCAAATATTATTTTTTAGATACCCTACAACTTCCTTACGACAAGCAGGCCATGCTTGAAGATTTTGAAGCATTGAGTACCTATCTAACCCATACGCAGCATAAGTATTTTATGTTCCGTGATTTTCAGAGTAGAAATATTATTGTCAATCAAAATGAGGTGCAATTCATAGATTTTCAGGGTGGCATGAAAGGTGCTTTACAGTATGATGTGGCTTCTTTACTATGGCAAGCAAAAGCAGAATTAAGTGAACAGTGGAAAGATAATTTGCTTGATTATTATATGGATCAAGTAGACATTTTATTAAAAGAGCCCGTAGACCGTACTACTTTTGTGAGCCAGTACAATGGTTACGTATTAATCAGACTCTTGCAAGTAATGGGTGCGTACGGATTTAGAGGTTTGTTTGAACGCAAAGCACACTTTTTAGCGAGCATTCCACTTGCTATGCGTAACCTTCAATTTTTTATTGAAAACAAACGTGTTGGTATTGTAACGCCGGAGTTTGACAGGGTTTTAAAAATTGTGATGTCTGATGAAATGATTGCACGTTTTGAACCACCGCAAGCCAATGAAGCTACACCACTCATTGTGTCTGTCAATAGTTTTAGTTATAAAAAAGGATTTCCAAAAGATGATTCTGAAAATGGTGGTGGCTTTATGTTTGATATGCGCGGTATTTTAAATCCGGGTCGCTTTGATGATTATAAAAAACTATCGGGACTTGATAAACCGGTGCAAGACTTTTTAGAACAGCGTACAAAAATGAACGAATACTTGAATAGTGTTTGGGATTTAATTGACATTACAGTAGAGGATTATTTAAAACGTGGCTTCCAAAATTTGCAAATCAATTTTGGATGCACAGGTGGACAGCACCGAAGTGTATACGCTGCAGAGCAAACAGCCAGACACTTACGCAACAAGTACAAAATAAAAACACAGCTCTCTCATACCAATAAAGCCAACTGGGTAAAATAATTTTTATGAAGGCAATGATACTAGC
>JBMSJE010000015.1:0-32361 GCA_049418605.1 Sediminibacterium sp.
ATTAACAGTAGGACTTGTACCCGTTGTTATTGCCACTACACCACTCATATCTGTAATATACACCTCTGGAAACTTGTAATACAGCTTGTAAGACAACAAAATGTAGGAAGATGCAGACTTTTATTTAATATAAGCAGCTTATATATGCAACTATTATGATATATAATTATGAACTAGCTTGCTTTAAAGTTGCTAATACTTCATCGGTAACGCCACCAAAAAAACAAATACCAGCAGCTTGGTTTTGTAAGGCATATTTGATACCATTAGCTAACTCGGTTTGGTTATTAAAGTCCGATAAAAATAGACCCGCATAAAGTGGCGCGCCATCTTTAAGAAACCTTACACCTTCTGCAACGGCGTCACCAATCCAGGTCACCCCCTCTTGATAAAACCCATGATATATCATTGGGAAAACCATATCTAAATTCCAATTGGTCCAATCTTGTCTTACCATTCTACGAGCCAGTTCAGGCATTGGAAAAACAGCAGCACTAATCTTTTTTTGGTGCTTATGTGCTACAACCGCTAATTCATTTACCACATTATTAATTGCCTGGTATCTAAATAAACGCCAAGATACCTGCGCATCTGGATAGCGAAGTGACAAAGGATCATTTCCCGTTTTTGCAGCATATGCATCTCTACACGTTTTGCAATAACAAAAATCGTAGGCAGGTAATTCTGTTCGTTGATCTAGTTTATAGGTATCCCATAAATTCAGTGGCAATACCACATCACAAAAACGAATATAATCGAGGTGTAAACCATCAATATAATTTTTTGATAAAATAGTATCCGCTTCGTTTTTTAAAAAATCCTGCACTTCTGGTTTTGAAGGACATAACCACTTGTAATAACCAACATAAGGTGGCTTAGTAGCACACGAATCACCAGAACGGGAAATGGCAGACCATTCTGGATGTTGTTTTAATACATCGCCTCTATTCATGGTCCAATTCCAGCGATGCGCTTCTAGTCCTGCATTTTTTGCTTCGGTAAAATGTTTTTCACTATCTGCTTCAAATAAAAGCCCTCTGATACCCGCATCATAATACGCTTTATATCTTTTTTTAAGCACAGTAACTTCATCTTTTTTATCTGGATTAATCCAAATCCAATGCTTATTTTTTTGCTTTTTTACATCCGTGCTTACCGGCATATTAGCGATAGCAGGTAAAGACGCAAAGCCAGCAGCAGCAGCGGTTCCAATACTATTTTTTAAAAATTGTCTACGATTATTTGACATACAATACATTTAGTTTTTAAAATATAAATAACCCCATTTAACCGGCACATGCATATCAATTACGCCGGTTGGATTCCAAACCCAATTGTGTTCAGCAATGGGTCTATTATTTTCATTTAATTTTTTTCGGTACGACTTTCCATCAGGCTCAAGCGTCCACTGCACGCGTGAAAAATTGATGCGCCAAGGATTTATAGTTGACGGTGAAGCTGTTCTATTATGTTTTGAAATGGCTTTAAATGGAATGGCCATTTCAACGGTCCAACCACTATCAATATCGGAATTATCATTGATGGTTCCATTGGCAATTATCTTGGATAGCATACCATTTGTATTCCATCCCATATCAAAAGTTCCTCCTTTTTTATAAGGCTTATTCATAAATAAATCCATGATGGTTCCGAGTACATTTATTTCAATTTCAAAATATTGTTCACCATCACCCATGGGATCAATAAAAACTTCAAAATCATGATCGCGATAAATGATGTCGTCGTGTTTATTTAAAGTACCCCACAAATGCGGTTCTTCCAAAACAGCGCCAATATATAAATACTGGCTATCCCACATCATTTTAACCGTTGTACGAAAAGTTGGCTTGGGCTTACTAGCACCTTCTATATCTTCAAAATCTGAAATCAATACCGCTTGTTTCCAATCATGTTCATTTAATTTTCCATCCACCTTAATGGGCCGCTTTGCCATTCGAGCTTTATAATTTTTTTCAGAATGAAGCGAAGAAGAAAGAACTGTTTGAGCCTTGGCAAGTGTGCAAAACAATACAAGCCCTAGGCCCAATAAAGCACCCATTTTTTGCTGTACAAACAGTTTTGATTGCATAAACATTTCTTTCTGCTTAAAAATAAGTCAAAATAGTCGATACAGTTTCAACAGAAAAGGCATTTTACAACTCAAAATTAACGCAAATGAAGGATGGTAAAAATTTTAAATTATTTATTGTTAACATATTATAAATTATATTTTATTTATATTTTTAATAAAAACAGCTCTTATTTAGCCTTTTCCTGCACTTTTTTATCTGCACTATATAATAGCATAGAAATGGCCCGATTAAGATTTATATTTAAGGTACTGATTTGCTATCATAAATGTGTTCATATGATTAATAAACGACTCTTCATCCTAACAGGCGTATGTCTTGTTGTTGGTGTATTAGCTTACTACTCTTTTAGAACCACTGCTGTGGATGATGTAAGAGTGCCAGATGTTGTAAGCTATAATTATGATGTAAGACCCATTTTATCAGACAAATGTTTTAGTTGTCATGGACCAGATCCTAAAAAAAGGGAAGCCGGATTAAGATTAGATATAGAAAGCGAAGCCTACAAAGCTTTACAAGATCACCCAACCAAACGAGGCATTGTTCCAGGCAAACCAGAACTATCAGAAGTTTTTCAAAGAATAACAACAAAAGATTCTAGCCTAGTGATGCCTATGGCATCCAGTAAATTACCGAGGCTCACAGACAATGAAGTAGCGATCATAAAAAAATGGATTGAGCAAGGTGCGAAATATGAAAAACATTGGGCTTTTACGATTCCACAAAAACAAGCACTTCCAAAAGTTGATGACGAAACTTGGCCTAAAAATGAAATCGACTATTTTATTTTAAATAAAATGGAAGAGAAAGGTTTGACGCCCAACGAAGTTGCAGATAAAGAGCGCCTTGTAAAACGCGTATACATGGATGCAGTGGGCGTATTACCAACCGAAGCTGAAACAAAAGCTTTTGTAAATGATAATAGTGAAAACGCTTATGAAAAATTAGTAGATCGTTTATTAGCCATGCCACAGTATGGTGAAAAAATGGCGATTAGCTGGCTCGATATTGCACGCTATGCAGATAGCCATGGTTATCAAGACGATAATTATAGAAGCCAGTGGCCATGGAGAGATTGGGTGATTCATGCATTCAATAAAAATTTATCGTACAACGAATTTATAACTTGGCAATTAGCTGGTGACCTAATACCGGGTGCCACCAAAGAACAAATTCTAGCAACGGGCTTTAATAGAAATCATAAAATCACAGAAGAAGGTGGTGTGATTGATGAAGAATACCGAATCGAATACGCATCAGATAGAACCAATACGTTTGGACGATCGGTACTTGCACTAACTGTAGAATGTGCAAAGTGTCACGACCATAAATATGATCCTATTTCACAAAAAGATTACTATCAACTCTTTGCATTTTTTAATAACGTGAATGAAGTTGGTTTAGAATCTACCGTTGGCGGACCTGTTACCTATGCAAAAAATCCACGGATGGATATCACCAACGAAGATGTCAAAGGGATTTTAAAATTCATCAACAAAGTAGATACCAATAAACTTGAAGTGTCTGTAATGGGTGATTTAGATACGGTTCGTAAAACCTATATTTTAGATAGAGGTAGTTATGCAGCAAAAACAGTTGAAGTAGAAGCTGGCACACCAGCTGCAGTGTTACAATTTGATCCATCGCTTCCAAAAAATAGACTTGGATTGGCAAAATGGTTATTTGATAAAAGAAATAGTTTAACCGCGCGCGTGTTTGTAAACAGAATGTGGCAAGAATTTTTTGGTAGAGGCCTTGTAAAATCTGCTGCAGATTTTGGTATGCAAGGAAACCTTCCAACACACCCTGCATTACTAGACTGGTTAGCCGTAGATTTTAGAGATAACGGATGGGATATGAAAAGGCTTGTCAAACAAATATTGATGTCTGCAACCTACCAGCAATCAAGTGAAATCTCTGACAAAAAGCAAAGGGTAGATCCTTTAAACACCTATTGGTCATATGCGCCAAGGGTTCGTTATTCTGCAGAACTAGTAAGAGACATGTTATTATCAAGTAGTGGGCTTCTTAATAAAACAATTGGTGGACCTAGTGTTAAACCATACCAGCCACCAGGATTATGGGAACTTGCTACTTCTGGCCGCGGTATTTTAAACAAGTATATGCAAGATACCGGGCAAGCACTTTATAGAAGAGGGATGTACACATTTATAAAACGTACGGTACCGCCACCCTCTATGATGATGTTTGACGGAAGCAATAGAGACGAGTGTCAAGTAACAAGGTACCGCACCAACACGCCACTACAAGCGCTTATCATGCTCAACGATCCAACCGTACTCGAAGCATCAAAAGCACTTGCCGATAAATTACTACAACAACAACCTGAAACCAATAAACTAATCGAAAAAGCTTTTAGATCCATTTTGTGTAGACAAGCAAGTAGTAAAGAAATTGAAACGCTTGTTGCTTTTTATGAAGAAACAAAAAAAGAATTAGCAAAAGATCAAAAAAAGGCGGCTACACTAGTTGAGCCAGGTACCTATAAACCAAGAACAAAACAAATCGTTGATCTCGCTGCTGCTATGGAAACCATCCAGGTTATTTATAACATGCAAGAAGCGATCACAAAAACATAAACCATGGAAAAAGAATTACTCGAACACGGCCTTAACGCAAATCGAAGAAAATTTATTTCTAGAATGAGCCTTGGATTAGGTAGTGCAGCCCTTGGCTCACTACTCATTCCAGATTTATTTGGTGGAAAGGAAAGTGCAGAAGATGCCATCATGAAAGCAGTGCCGCATATTGCACCAAAAGCAAAGCGTGTTATTTATTTATTTCAAAATGGAGCACCTTCTCAACTTGAAACATTTGATTACAAACCCATGCTTCGTGAAAGAATGGGCGAAGACTTACCTGAGTCCATTAGAAACGGTCAGCGTTTAACAGGCATGACAGCGGGTCAAAGTAAATTCCCATTGATTGGTTCTTACTACGACTTTAAACAATATGGAAAATCTGGGGCATATGTGAGTGACTTGTTTCCACACATGGCATCGGTAGTTGACGATTTATGTATCATCAAATCGATGCACACCGAAGCTATTAACCATGACCCCGCACTTACCTTTTTTCAGTCGGGCGCACAGCAAGGCAATAGGCCTAGTATGGGCTCTTGGGTGAGTTATGGACTTGGTACCGAAAATAATAACCTGCCTGCATTTTGTGTACTCTTATCAAGAGGTAAAGGAAATGGACAAGGTGTTTATTCTAAATTATGGACCAACGGATTTTTAGATTCGGTGCATCAGGGTGTTCAATTTAGCAGTGGCGATAATCCTATTTTATATTTACAAGATCAAGTAGGCATGGACAGAAATGCGCGCCGCAAAATGCTTGATAAAATAGCAACACTTAATAGTTTAGAATACGAACAATTTGGTGATCCAGAAATTGCTGCTAAAATTCAGCAGTATGAAATGGCGTATCGTATGCAAACAGCCGTTCCTGAAATCATTGACACTTCTAAAGAATCTGATAGTGTGATAAAAATGTATGGACCAGATTGTTTAGTACCTGGTACTTACGCAGCCAACTGCTTACTAGCGCGTAAATTATCAGAAAGTGGTGTTCGATTTATTCAACTCTATCACCAAGGTTGGGATCAGCACGGAAATTTACCAAACGAAATGCGTGGACAAGCCAAAGATGTAGACCAACCATCGGCAGCACTTATTAAAGATTTAAAACAAAGAGGCTTACTAGACGAAACACTAGTTATTTGGGGTGGTGAATTTGGAAGAACTAATTTCTGCCAAGGCCCAATGACCGTGGATAATTATGGACGTGACCACCACCCGCGCTGCTTTAGTATTTGGATGGCAGGAGGCGGTGTAAAACCTGGTATTGTGCATGGAGAAACCGACGACTTTGGATACAACATTATCAAAGACCCTGTTCACGTGCATGATTTTCAAGCCACTGTTTTAAACCTACTAGGGCTCGAGCATGAACAATTAACTTATAAATTCCAAGGAAGAAGATACCGCTTAACTGATTTATACGGAAACGTTGTCAATAATATTATCGCATAAAATTAAACCTATGAACCGCAAAAAATTTATTCAAACTTCTGCTATTGCAGGCGCTAGTTTTTTTATCACCAAAGATTTATTGGCAAAACCAAAAGGACCTGTGTACGGCCATAACGATAAAAAATATTTCTTAGACACCAAATGGGGAACTTTAAACACTGACAAAACCCCTGTAAATGATTGTCATGAAATGGTACAGGATAGTAAAGGGCATATCATACTACTTACCAATGAAACAAAAAATAACATCATCATTTACAATAAATCAGGCAAGCTAAAAGGAAGTTGGGGTACCGAGTTCCCAGGTGCACATGGTTTATCGATTCAAAAAACGGGTAAAGAAGATTTTTTATTTATTACAGACACCAACAGACACCAGGTATACAAAACAACCATGGACGGTAAAATTTTATTTACCATTGATCCACCCGCAGAGGTTGGCCCTTATGCGAGTAAAGATAAATTTGTACCTACCGAAACCGCTGTTTTAGAAAATGGAGAATTTTACATTGCAGATGGTTATGGTGCACAATACATACTTCACTATGACGCTAATGGAAAATTAAAAAACGCATTTGGCGGCAGAGGCGAAGGAGAACAATACCTAGACAACGCGCACGGTATTTGTATCGATTATAGAAATGCTACCCCTACCCTTATTGTAACGGATCGTAACAGAGCTTGCTTCAAAAGATTTTCTTTGGATGGAAAATTATTAGAAGTAATTCATGTACCGGGTGCTGGCGTGTGCAGACCAGTTATTAGTGGCGATTATTTATATGCGGCTGTATTACGTTCACCAAACATGGGTGTAGAAGCTAGCGGCTTTGTTACTATTTTAAATAAAGAAAACAAAGTGGTATCAAACATTGGAGGTTCAGAACCTATTTATACAAACGGAAAATTAAATACCCTTCAACAAACAGAAAAAATATTTGCCCATCCACATGATGTTTGTGTAGATGATGAAGGTAGCCTTTATGTAGCGCAGTGGGCTTCTGGAAAAGTGTATCCGTATAAATTAACACAAGCATAGTGAACTATGAAATGGATTGAGAAAGTAGCAAGTTCGCTTGCGTTTGCAGGACTGTTTTTATTAGGTATTATTTTTGTATTTGATGACAAACTTCAAATACCAGTGTGGCTTCAAGTAGCGGGTAGAATGCATCCACTACTACTCCACTTACCTATCACGCTCTTACTCATTTCCGTTGTTTCTTTTTTTATTCCAAGTAGTTCCTCTACCAATTCGATTGTTAGCTATGTCAGACTCTTTGGTGCTTTAACGGCCATTTTTACGGCTATCATGGGTATTTTACTAGCAACAGAAGAAGGCACAGAAGGAGATACGTTGCAGTGGCACAAATGGTCTGGAACAGCAGTAGCCGTTTTAGCATGGATACTGTATAGTTATGCTAGCTTTATTCAATCCAATAAAAAACTAGCCATTTCAAGTGGCGTACTACTGTTTTTTTTAACCATAACAACGGGTCATTTTGGTGCTACCCTAACACATGGCGAAGGATTTTTAACAGCGCCGCTTTATAAAAACGAACCTAATACATTAACGCTAGCAGAAGCGCGCATTTATCCAAATGTTGTTGCCACCATATTCAAAGAAAAATGTGGTACTTGCCATAACAACAGCAACAAAAAAGGTGGACTATCATTAAGCGATTCGGTAGGCATTATGACGGGTGGAAAATCGGGAAAAGCAGTGGTAGCAGGTGACTTACTTAAAAGTTTAGTGATCACCAGAGCACATTTACCGCTCTCTGATAAAAAACATATGCCTCCATCAGACAAGCCGCAATTAACCACTGCCGAGCTTGCTATACTAGAAGCATGGATTCAAAAAGGAGCACCATTTGATACAAAAATAACAAGTATTAAAAGTACTGATACGTTACGCATATTAGCAGAAGAATATATCAAGCCGTATTTAGCCAAAGAAGAAAAATATGACTTTGATCCTGCTAGTGAAGCGACAATAGAAAAACTAAAATCGAACTACAGAGTAATCAAGCAATTAGGCGAAAAGTCTCCTGCACTCGCTGTTTCTTTTTATGGTCAAACGCAGTATAATGCTAGCAAACTCACAGAACTTGACCCAATCAAAGAACAAATTGTTCATTTGTATGCTGCAAAAATGCCTGTATCTGATGCAGATGTTTCATGGATCAGTAAACTACCTAATCTTAAAAGATTAAACGTAAACTATTCGAATGTTACAGATAAAGGCATGGCAGAAATTGCTGCGATGAAAAAAATCAATTCTGTTTCTGTTGCTGGTACAGCTATAACCCTGCAAGGATTAAAAACATTACTTAGCAACAAAAATATTACTGAGATTTTTGTTTGGGATACTAAAATAAAAACTTCAGATATTAAGGCTATTAGCAAGCAGTATGCACAAATAAATATAGACTACGGCTTTGATGGTGCTGATACCCTTATCATTACCCTTAATGATCCGGTTATTTCATTACCAAGTGGTTATTTTAAAGAAAATCAACCCATTAACATTAAGCATGTCATCAAAGATGTTACCATCAGATATACACTTGATGGCACAGACCCTGATAGCAGCACTAGCCTTGTATACAAAAAACCAATTGTACTTGACAACACAACAACCCTAAGTGTACGTGCATTTAAAGCAGGATGGAAAGGAAGTGGTACGGTAAGAAATTTTTATATGAAAGCAGGGTTTCCTGTTGCAGGTTATAAATTAACTACACCGCCTGATGCCAAATACAATATGAATGCGGCTACAGTTTTAACAGATTTAGATTTGGCAGACTACACCGATTTTTCAAGTAGATGGCTAGGCTATCAGAACAATGAAGCTACGGTAATACTTGATATGGGCAGTCTTATTCAAACCAGTAGGATTATGGTGAATACGCTTCACGCTACTACATCTTATATATTACCACCAGTATCTCTTATGGCATGGGGCAGCAATGACAATAAAAACTGGAAGCCATTAGCTAATATCAAACCCGAAATGCCTACTATGAATGATGCTCCATTTGCTCAAATGCTAGAGCTTAAATATCCGACTGCATCATTTAGATATTTGAAAATTACAGGACAGCCCATTAAAAAATTACCAAGCTGGCATCAAGGGAAAGGTACACCTGGTTGGTTTTTTATGAGTGAAATAACCGTGAACAATTAAACGAGGTAAGCAAATACATTGTCGTTTTTATTGAGGGCTGTATAATTGATATTATATGATTTCATATTATCAATGAGGACTTGATAATTTTCTGGGGATTGCAACTCAACAACAACAAGAGCTGGTGCACTATCTTTTTTATTTTTTTGCATGTACTCAAAGCGGGTAATATTGTCTGTGGGACCAAGTACTTGGTTCACAAATTCTTTTAAAGCGCCTGGCCGCTGAGCAAAGCGAATTAAAAAATAATGTTTGAGGCCTTCGAACTGTAAAGAACGTTCTTTAATTTCTTGCATACGCTCAATATCATTATTACTACCGCTCACAATACACACAATTTTTTTACCTTTTATTTGGTCGGCATAATCATCAAGGGCAGCAACAGAAATAGCGCCGGCTGGCTCTACCACAATGGCTTCTTCGTTGTATAATTTTAAAATAGTAGAACAAATTTTTCCTTCTGGAACTAGGTGCATATCATCAATGACCTGTTTGCAAATTTCAAATGTTGCATCACCTACACGCTTAACGGCGGCTCCATCTACAAAACTATCAATGTTATCAAGTTTAACAGGCTTGCCAGCTTTTATCGCCGCAAGCATAGAAGGAGCACCTTCTGGCTCAACACCAATAATTTTAGTAGTAGGTGCTTGTGTTTTAAAATAGGCACCAACGCCAGCACTTAAGCCGCCTCCACCAACTGGTAAAAAAACAAAATCGATGTTTTGCTGTTCTTCCAAAATTTCTATGCCAACCGTAGATTGTCCTTCAATAATTCGGATGTTATCAAAAGGTGGAATAAAGGTTAAACCGTGTTCTTCGGTATATTTTTTTGCAGCTACTGCACAATCGTCAAATGTATCACCCACCAATTTAACTTCTACAAAGCCTTCGCCAAACATTTTAGTTTGATTTACTTTTTGGTTGGGTGTAATAATGGGCATAAAAACCACGCCCTGCACATTTAGCTTTTTACAACTATACGCAAATCCTTGGGCGTGGTTTCCAGCACTTGCACATACAACGCCTTTAGCTAACTCGTTGGATGGCAAAAGGCTCATCATATTATAAGCGCCTCTTAATTTATAAGAGCGAACAATTTGTAAGTCCTCTCTTTTTAAATACACGTCACAACCATACTTACGAGACAAATTATGATTGTAAATAAGAGGCGTTTTTTTTACAACATCTTTTAAGCGCGCATAAGCGCCAGAAAAATCCAATTGAAAAACATTTGTATCGTGCATGAGCGCGTTCATTATTTTTGATTTTCTGGACGCAAGCTTCTTACTGTTTTACCAGCTTGCCATAATTCACTATCGCGTAGTTCAGCTAATTCAATTTCTAATTTTTCTCGGTAATCAGGTTTACTATTGCTCTCAATAGATTTTGCAGCTTCTTTTCCAGCAGCTACACTCTCATACAGTTCCGTAAAGACAGGCTTAGTCGCATCTCTAAACTTTTTCCACCAATCTAATGCACCACGTTGTGCAGTCGTAGAACAATTGGCATACATCCAGTCCATTCCGTTCTCTGCTACTAATGGCATTAAAGATTGTGTTAACTCTTCTACTGTTTCATTAAATGCTTCTGAGGGGGTATGTCCTTTACTACGGAGCACTTCGTATTGTGCAGCAAAAATTCCCTGAATTGCACCCATTAAAGTTCCACGCTCGCCGGTTAAATCTGAATACACTTCTTTTTTGAAATCTGTTTCAAATAAATAACCACTACCAATAGCAATACCAAGCGCTACTACACGGTCAAATGCTTTTCCGGTTGCGTCTTGGAAAATGGCATAGCTTGAGTTTAAGCCGCGGCCTTGTAAAAACATACGGCGAAGTGAGGTTCCAGATCCTTTGGGTGCTACTAAAAACACATCTACATCGGAAGGCGGAACGATACCTGTTTGCTCTTTGTAAGTAATACCAAATCCGTGAGAAAAGTAAAGTGCTTTACCAGGGGTTAAATGTTTTTTTACGGTTGGCCACATCGCTATTTGTGCAGCGTCACTTAATAAATAACATATAATAGTACCGCGCTCTAATGCTTCTTCTATTTCAAATAAAGTTTGACCGGGAACAAATCCATCTGCTACTGCCTTATCCCAACTTTTGGAATTTTTGCGCTGACCTACAATAACATGAACGCCGTTTTCTTTTTGATTAAGCGCTTGGCCTGGACCCTGAACACCATAACCAATAACTGCTACTACTTCATCTTTTAATACTTCTTGCGCTTTTGCTAGCGGAAATTCTTCACGCGTTACTACGTTTTCTTCAACACCTCCAAAATTTAATTTTGCCATGATTGCTGTTTTTATTTATTAAAATTTTACATCGAGAATACCTCGGCTTGTTTGTTTAAAAATTCGTTTTCAATGAGTTCAGAAGCAGGTTCTACTGCTTCAAATTCTTTTAGTTTTTCGTGAAAGCCATTGCTTGCTTTAATAATGGCAACGCGGGCGCTTCGTACAAATTCTATGAGGCCATATGGCGCTAATACTGCTAGTAGTTTATCTGTTTCTTCACGATGACCCGTTGTTTCAAAAATGGTATAGTCTTTTCGTATCACTACTGCACGGGCACCAAATTCGCGGAGTAGCCTTTCTACTTGTAATTTTTCGGCCACTTCATCGGTGGGTACTTTATAGAGTGCAAGCTCCTGCCATACAATTTCGTCACCGGTATTAAAGTATGCTTTAAGCACTTCTACCTGACGTTCAATTTGCCTGCACAGCTTACGTACCACTTCTTCAAACTCATTAATTACAATGGTGAACCGGTGAATACCTTCTGCTTCAGAAGGAGAAACATTTAAACTTTCGATATTAATTTTCCGACGAGAAAAAATAATAGCGATACGGTTTAATAAACCCACTTGGTTTTCGGTGTAAACGGTGATGGTATATTCCTGTTTCATAAATATTATTTTAACCTGATTTCTGATACGCTACAACCTTGTGGTACCATTGGAAATACATTGTCTTCTTTACCCACCATTACTTCTAATAAGTAAGATTCTTTTGAGTCGAGCATTTGTTGAAGTGCCTCTTTTAAATACTGACGATCATCCACGCTATTGCCTTCGATACCATATGCTTTTACAAGCTGCACATAATCGGGGCTTTGTATATCAACAAATGAATAACGCTTATCATGGAAGAGTTGCTGCCACTGGCGCACCATACCTAAAAAACGATTGTTTAAAATGAGCATTTTAACAGATACTTGCGCCTGCATAATAGTACCTAGCTCTTGTAATGTCATTTGAAATCCACCATCACCAATAATGGCTACTACTTCACGGTGCGGCGCACCAAATTTGGCACCAATAGCCGCAGGAAGTGCAAAGCCCATGGTACCAAGCCCTCCCGAGGTAATATTACTTTTTGATTCATTAAATTTTGCATACCTACATGCCACCATTTGATGTTGTCCAACATCGGTTACAATAATGGCGTTACCATTTGTGAGTTCGTTTAAAGCTTTTACTACTTCGCCCATGGTAATTTCACCACTAGTAGGATGAAGTTCTTGATCAATTACGATCTCGTGTTCCTCCTTCGTATAAACATGAAATGTATTGAGCCATTCGGTATGCTTTTTTTCATCAACAAGCGTGGTTAACATTGGAAGCGTTTCTTTACAATCGCCCCAAACAGGTACCGTAGATTTTACATTCTTATCAATTTCGGCAGGATCAATATCGAGGTGAATGAGTTTAGCTTGCTTTGCGTATTTATCAAGCCTTCCGGTAACGCGGTCATCAAAACGCATACCCACTGCAATTAACACATCGCACTCGTTGGTTAATACATTGGGGCCATAATTACCATGCATACCAAGCATACCCACATTTTGCGGATGATCCGTTGGTAATGCACTTAAACCAAGTATGGTCCATGCAGCAGGGAGCCCTGCTTTTTCAATAAAGGCTTTAAATTCTTCTTCGGCCCTTCCTAAAATAACGCCTTGTCCAAAAATAACAAATGGCTTTTTGGCTGCATTAATTAGTGCAGCAGCCTCTTCTATGTAAGACTTTCGCACAATGGGCTTAGGTCTATAACTTCGAATATGATCACATTTTGTATAGCCGGTATAACTAAATTTTTGTAGCTGTGCATTTTTTGCAATATCAATAAGCACAGGACCTGGTCTTCCGGTACTCGCAATAAAAAATGCTTTCGCTAAAACCTGTGGAATTTCTGTGGCATCTGTTACTTGATAATTCCATTTGGTAACAGGTGTTGTAATATTGATGATATCCGTTTCTTGAAATGCATCGGTACCTAATAAGTGCGCAAATACTTGTCCGGTAATACAAACAAGTGGCGTACTATCAATAAGTGCATCTGCTAAACCCGTTACTAAATTGGTGGCACCAGGCCCAGACGTAGCAAATACCACCCCTGTTCTGCCACTGCTTCTCGCATAGCCCTGACCCGCATGAATACCTCCTTGCTCGTGGCGCACTAAAATATGCTTGAGCCGGTCATGGTAATCATAGAGTGCATCATAAATGGGCATGATGGCACCACCTGGATATCCAAAAATAGTATCCACCCCTTCTGCAATAAATGCTTCGAGTACCGCCTGTGATCCTGATATTTCTATCGGATGTTCAGGTGTAGCTAACGATGGTTTTGTTAATTCTGCTTGCATCATTTTAGTTTTTAAAGTTCATCTGTTACACAACCCTGCGACGCGTCTTTTACACACTGCGCATATTTAAACAACAAACCCTTTGTAACATTTAATTTGGGTGCTACCCATTTTGCACGTCTTGCAGCAATGGTTGTATCATCTACTTTTAATGTCATTTTTTTAGTCGCAATATTTAATTCGATAACATCATTGTCTTCTACAAGTGCAATCAATCCACCTACAAAAGCTTCCGGCGTAATATGCCCTACCACAAATCCATGCGTACCACCACTAAAACGGCCATCCGTAATGAGTGCTACCGATTTTCCAAGTCCTGCACCAATAATGGCAGAAGTAGGCTTTAACATTTCAGGCATACCAGGTGCACCCCTAGGGCCTACTTGTCTTATCACCACTACATCTCCGGCTTTTATACGCCCCGAATGAATACCTGCAATGAGCTCCTCTTCACCATCAAATACACGCGCTGGCCCTTCAAAGAGTTCACCTTCTTTACCACTAATTTTTGCAACAGAACCTCCGGTTGCCAAATTGCCGTATAAAATTTGTAAGTGTCCCGTTGGTTTAATGGGATGTGAAAGTGGTTTGATTATTTTTTGTTGGTCAAAATCTAAATCAGGAACAGCTGCTAAATTTTCGGCTATTGTTTTTCCAGTAACCGTTAAACAATCGCCATGTAACAAACCTTGTTTTAATAAATATTTCATCACAGCAGGTACACCACCGTACTGATGTAAATCTTGCATCAAATATTTTCCACTCGGTTTAAAATCTGCTAGTACCGGAACCTGGTCGCTAATGGTTTGAAAATCGTCTTGCGTAACAACCACACCCACACTTTTTGCCATCGCAATCATATGCAGCACGGCATTGGTGCTACCACCAAGCACCATAATAATCGTAATAGCATTTTCAAATGCCTTACGCGTCATGATATCTGATGGCTTAATATCTTTTTCTAGTAAATGAAGTATCGCTTTTCCAGCATCCACGCATTCCTGCTTTTTTTCGGGACTAAGGGCTGGATTAGAAGAAGAATACGGAAGACTCATGCCCAGCGCTTCAATAGCTGATGCCATAGTATTAGCAGTATACATGCCACCACATGCACCCGCCCCCGGACATGCGTGTTGAATAATTCCTTTAAAATCTGCTTCATCTAATTCACCAGCTAATTTTTGACCGAGCGCTTCAAATGCAGAAACAATATTTAAATCTTGTCCTTTATAATGCCCCGGTGCAATGGTTCCACCATACACCATAATGGAAGGTCTATTTAAACGACCCATCGCAATTAAACTGCCTGGCATATTTTTATCACAACCCGGAATTGCAATAATGCCATCATAATATTGTGCGCCACATATGGCTTCAATAGAATCTGCAATAACATCTCTACTCACTAATGAATAACGCATACCTGGTGTTCCATTGCTCATGCCATCACTTACGCCAATGGTATTAAATATGAGGCCTACCATATTAGCATCCCACACGCCTTTTTTTACAACAGCCGCTAAATCATTTAAGTGCATGTTGCAGGTATTACCGTCGTATCCCATACTCGCAATGCCCACTTGCGGTTTTGCTAAATCGGCATCTGTTAATCCAATACCGTAATACATGGCCTGCGCAGCAGGCTGTGTTGCGTCCTGTGTGAGTATTTTACTATATCTATTTAATTCGTTGGCCATATGCATTAATTTGTGCGCACTAATTTTTGATACGCAGATTGAATTTTTTTACTTGTGGTGTCGTCCCAATTTTTTGTGAATGGAACATCGTCTATCGATTCGAGACCTATCACTTCTGCTGCTGTTCCACAAAAAAATGCAGCATCCGCTCCTTTAATAGCATCAATACCAAAGCTAGTTTCTACTACTGGAATAGCATGTGTAGCACATAGTTCTAAAACAGTAGCGCGTGTAATTCCTGGTAAAATATTCCCTAAACTTGGTGTATATAGCGTGCCATCTTTTTCGAAAAACACATTGGCACCGGGCGCTTCTGCTACATGATCGTGAATGTCTAAAAGTAGTGCCTCATCATATCCAGCCGCCTTAGCTTCCTGACTTGCCATAATAGAGTTTACATAATGGCCAGCTGCTTTTGCATGAATTTTAAATCCTTTTGGATTGGGGCGCTGAAAAGAAGAAGTCATTACACGAATTCTTTTGTCGCCTAAAAATGGCCCCATTTCCCATGCCTGAATAAAAATAAAAGATTCGGTGTTTTGCGAAAACGACATATTAGCCGGCGCGTATACCACAGGTCTAATATATGCGTCACCTAAATTGTTTAATTCAAGTAGTTTATAAGTTTGTGCTATTAAATCTTGTGTATTATACGTATACGGCAGGTTAATGGCCTGGGCAGATATTTTAAAACGATCAAAATGTTCGGTGGCCTTAAATATTTTTGTGGTACCATCTTCTGTTTTGTAAGAACGAATACCTTCAAAAACAGAATAGCCATAATGAAGTGACTGGCTATACAAATCCATTTTTGCATCCACCGCTTTTACAAACGCACCATTTAAAAAGAGGACCGTATTTTCGTTATAGTATGAAGCCATAATTTTTTATTTGCGCTTATTTAAATAATGGTTGATTTATTGTCACCATCATTATTATTTTTTTCGGTATCTCTTTTTTTCTCAATAAAATCACTAATAATTTCTCCAATAGCCGTTGTTGCGTAATTATTAATCGGATCAATATCTTTTGAAACAAAACCATTGGTGAGTGTCCAATCCACTGCTTTTCTAACAACCACAGCTTCTTCCTGCATTTGTAAATGATCGAGTAGCATGGCTGCCGATAAAATAGATCCAAGCGGATTCGCAATATCTTTTCCTGCCGCCTGCGGATAGGATCCATGTATGGGTTCAAAAAGTGCTACCTTATTACCCACCGATGCAGAAGGAAGTAATCCTAATGAGCCGCTTAACACACTTGCCTCATCACTAATAATATCACCAAATAAATTTTCGGTAAGAATCACGTCAAACTGAGCGGGGTACAAAATAATTTGCATGGCTGCATTGTCTACAAACATATAATCTACGGTAACATCCGGATATGTTGCACTCATACCCTGCACAACTTTGCGCCAAAGCCTAGACGTTTCTAATACATTGGCTTTATCTACCAGGGTCAATTTTTTTCGTCTGTTTTGCGAATACTTAAATGCGAGGTGCGCAATTCTTTCTATTTCAGCTACCGTGTATTTACACAAATCACTTGCCGATTGACCATCTTTTGCGAGTTCTTTTTTTCCAAAATAAATACCACCAGTTAATTCTCTAAAAATGACAAAATCAATGCCTTCTAATTGCTTTGCTTTTAGAGGCGACATATGCGATAGTGCTTTATAAGTATCAATAGGTCTGATGTTTGCAAAGAGTTGTAAATCTTTTCTAAGTTTTAAAAGCCCTTGCTCAGGTCTCACCTTAGCAGTTGGATCATTGTCATATTTGGGATGCCCAATAGCGCCAAATAATACGGCGTCAGAAGCAAGGCAAGTAGTTACCGTTTCATCTGGTAGTGGACTACCTGTTTTATCAATCGCATCGGCGCCCATAAGGGCATATTCGTAACTAAATACATGACCAAATCTTTGGCCAATAGCGTTTAACACTTTAACGCTTTGCGCAGTTACTTCAGGTCCAATACCATCTCCGGGTATAACAGCAATTTTTTTATTCATAACACACTGTTCAATTAATTATTTTCTATTTTTTTCAAAATTTTCAATGGCCGCTTTATTGCTTAATAAATAATCGATATCGTCATATCCATTTAAAAGACAAGTTTTTTTATACGCATTGATTTCAAATTTTTCTATGGCACCCGTTGCATCAATGGTAATTGTTTGATCTTCCAAACAAACCGAAAGGGCCGCATCTTTGTCCAATGTAAAAATGGATGCTAAAAAAGATTCCGAAACCGTGATAGGTAACAAACCGTTGTTGAGTGCATTGTTTTTAAATATGTCTGCAAAAAAGCTAGATACGACCACTGTAAATCCATAATCTTTAATGGCCCATGCTGCGTGCTCACGTGATGAACCGCAACCAAAGTTTTTTCCTGCTACAAGTATCTCACCTGTATAGGCAGCATTGTTTAAAATAAAATCAAGCTTTGGGTCTAATTCATTGTCATTGTTATAACGCCAATCTCTAAATAAATTTTTACCAAAACCATCACGCGTAGTCGCCTTTAAAAAACGCGCAGGAATAATTTGATCCGTATCCACGTTTTCTTCTTGTAATGGTACAAATCGGCTATGTATTGTACTAATCTTATTCATGTATCTCGTTTATAATAAAGTTCTAACATCGGTTACAACACCGGTTAATGCAGCAGCAGCAGCGGTTAACGGACTTGCTAATAAAGTACGCGCACCTGCACCTTGTCTACCTTCAAAGTTTCTATTGCTGGTACTCACACAATATTCGCCAGCAGGCACTTTATCTTCATTCATACCCAAGCATGCACTACATCCTGCTTGTCTAATTTCAAAACCCGCTTCTTTAAAAATAAGATCGAGCCCTTCTTGCATTACTTGCTTGGCTACTTTTTGCGAGCCTGGCACAATCATTACTTGCACATCTGGGTTTTTTGTTTTTCCTTTTACAAGTGCAGCCACTAGTCGTAAATCTTCAATTCTTGAATTGGTACAACTACCAATAAAAACGTGTTGCACCGGCATACCAATCAATGATTGACCAGCCGTAAGCCCCATATATTGTAATGCCTTTTCTAAATTTTTTTGCTCTCCCTCATCTTGCATATCAGCAGCAGTTGGAACATTTTTTGTGATGCCAATACCTAGCCCCGGATTGGTACCGTAGGTAATCATAGGTTCAATATCTGCGGCATCAATATTAAGTTCTATATCAAATGCAGCATCAGCATCTGAATATAAAGTTTGCCAGTAAGCAAGTGCTGTATCCCATGCTGCGCCAGTAGGTGCAAAAGTTCTATCCTTCATATAATCAAACGTAGTTTGATCGGGTGCAATAAGTCCACCCCTTGCGCCCATTTCGATACTCATATTACATATGGTCATGCGCGCTTCCATAGATAATGCACGAATAGCAGACCCTGCATATTCTACAAAATATCCGGTGGCACCACTTGCACTAATTTTTGCAATGATGTACAAGATGATATCTTTTGAAACCACACCTTTACCTAGCGTGCCTTCAATATTGATGCGCATGAGTTTTGGCTTTGTTTGCAACAAACATTGTGAAGCAAAAACCATTTCAACTTCTGAAGTACCAATGCCAAATGCAATGGTACCAAATGCACCATGTGTAGACGTATGACTGTCTCCACAAACAATGGTCATACCAGGCTGTGTAACACCAAGCTCCGGACCTATCACGTGCACAATACCCTGGTGCTCGTGACCTAGGCCGTATAATTCAATGCCATGTTTTTTACAATTTTCTATTAAGGTATCTACCTGAAAACGAGATAGCGCATCGGTAATAGGCAAGTGCTGATTTTGTGTAGGAACATTATGATCTGCAGTAGCTACAATTTGATCTGGCCTAAAAATAGAAATACCGCGGTCTTCAATACCCTTAAAGGCTTGCGGACTGGTTACTTCATGGATAAAATGTTTGTCGATATAGAGTACCGACGGACCATCTGTTACTTCCTGAACTATATGTGTATCCCAAATTTTTTCAAATAATGTTTTTCCCATAACGCGTTTCTTTACTTCCATTAATGTACAAGCACTGCTGCATGCGCGGTTGCTAATGCTTGTAAATCTTGTTCCATCACTTCTTTTTTTGTATCAGCTACTTGTAAAAATGCAGCATATAAAATATCGATATCGTTTCTGTCAAATTGATAGCCTAATTTTTGAAAACGGTAGGCTAGTGCACTTCTTCCACTTCTTGCCGTTAACACAATTTTACTTCCTTCGGCACCTACTGCTTCTGGATTAATAATTTCATAGGTTTCGGCGCTTTTTAAAAATCCATCTTGGTGAATCCCCGACGAATGTGAAAACGCATTGGCACCCACAATGGCTTTATTGGGTTGCACTGCCATGCGCATAATATCCGAAACCTCTCTACTCATTGGATTGAGCATGGTAGCATTTACGTTTGTATAAAAACCGAGTGCAGCGTGTTGTTTTAAAATCATCACTACCTCTTCAAGTGCCGTGTTTCCAGCACGTTCACCAAGTCCATTGATGGTACACTCAATTTGTCTGGCACCACCAATAACACCTGCAATTGAGTTAGCAGTAGCAAGTCCTAAATCGTTGTGGCAATGACAAGACAAAACCGCTTTGTCAATATTTGAAACATTATTTTTTAAGAACGCCATTTTTTCGCCGTACTGATGCGGTAGGCAATAACCCGTTGTGTCCGGAATATTTACGACTGTGGCACCTGCTGCAATAACAGCTTCTACTACGCGCGCTAAATATTCATTGTCGGTGCGTCCGGCATCTTCTGCAAAAAATTCTACATCATCTGTAAAATTGCGGGCCCACTTAACAGCCTGAGTTGCTCTTGCAATAATTTCTTCACGGGTAGCATTAAACTTGGCTTTGATATGAAAATCAGAAGTACCAATACCGGTATGGATACGAGAACGCTTGGCATGCTTTAAGGCTTCACCCGCCACTTCAATATCTTTTTGAACCGCGCGCGTTAAACCGCAAACCGTTGCATTTTTTACCAACTTTGCAATTTCAGACACCGACTCAAAATCGCCGGGGCTAGAAATAGGAAATCCTGCTTCAATAATATCAACCCCTAGGGCCTCCAATTTGAGGGCTAATCCCAGTTTTTCTTTGGTATTTAGCTTACAACCAGGCACTTGCTCGCCGTCTCTAAGGGTGGTATCAAATATGTATACTTGTTCAGCCATGAATAGACATTTTCCGAATTTACCATTACTTAATTGGCCAAAAAGTGCAAAATTGGGCTTATTTTACACTGTATAAGAAGCATTAAATGATGTTAAGTACTTGATTTTCAATTACTTAATAAATGTCTAATTACCATGCCCAACAGGAGTACCGATACCCTATTTCAGCTAATTCAGTCCTTAGAACGCGCCGAAAAGCGTCATTTTAAGCTGTTTATGAAAACCGATGCAGCAAATGGCGACCTTAAAGTGGTACAACTCTTTGATGCCCTCGACAAAATGACCCATTACGATGAAGAAGTGCTACTCCAAAAAAACGATTTCGTCCAAAAAAGCCAGCTCTCTAACCTAAAAGCCAGGCTTTACCAAAAAGTACTTGCCAGTTTACGGGATCTTAAAAAAGACAGCAACATAGATTTACAATTACATGAGCAGTTAGATTTTGCACGTGTACTTTACAATAAGGGTCTTTATTTACAGAGCCTTAAAATATTAGACAAGGTTAAAGAGCTTGCAAAAGCAAAAAACCAAGTCACTTATATATTACAAGTACTTTTTTTAGAAAAGAAAATAGAAGCCCTGCATATCACCAGAAGTATGCAAGACAGGGCAGATTTATTAACGCATGAAGTTGAAGATGTAAATGAAAAATTAGTAAGCATTGGAAAATTATCCAACATCTCATTACAACTCTACAGTTGGTATATTAAAAATGGGCACGCGCGAAATGAAAATGATAAAGCAGCCATAGATATCTTATTCGATCATGAATTAATAGATGCGGCAAAAGATTGTGAAGGCTTTTATGAAAAGCTATACAAATACCAATCTTACTGTTGGTATGCCTTTATTTTACAAGACTTTTTACTCTATTATAGGTACTGTCAAAAATGGGTAGATTTATTTGAGACTGAACCAAAAATGATTGAAATTGAAACGGCGCATTATATCAAAGGGATGCACAATTTAATGAGTGCCCACTTTGATTTACGCAACTACCATAAATTTAATGATACCATTTGTAGGTTTGAAGCCTTTACACAAACGCCTACGGTACTAGAAAATCAAAACAACAAAATTCAAACATTTGTATACCTCAACCTGTCAAAAATTAACCGTCATTTTATGGAAGGTACTTTTGAAGCAGGTATTGCAGAGATTCCCCAAATAGAAGAAAAATTAACAGAGTACGAACTCTATTTAGATAGGCACCGTGTACTTGTATTTTATTACAAATTTGCTTCCTTATATTTTGGTGCTGGTAATTATAGTATGAGTATTGACTATCTAAATAAAGTCATCGATTTAAAAGGGGATTTAAGAACAGACTTACGCTGTTATGCCAGACTACTTCATCTTATTGCACATTACGAACTTGGAAACTTTGAAATTTTAGAACATTTATTAAAATCGGTTACTCGTTTTATGGCTAAAATGGAAAATCTGGGTCTTGCCGAAGCAGAAATTTTTAGTTTCTTAAAACGCGCCTTCAGATTACAGCCAGATGCACTTAAACCTGCTTTTATAAAACTGTTGGAAAACCTTAAAGAAGTAGAAAAAGACAAACTAGCTTCTCGTGCATTCATGTACCTCGACGTCATTTCTTGGCTAGAAAGCAAAATAGAAGGAAAAGAAGTGCAAGATATCATCAGAGATAAATACCTTAGATCCATTAAAGAATAAATTATGCTTAAAAAATTAATGAGCAGCATCCTACTTGTACAAATTTGTTTTGTAGTGGGTGCTCAAATTACAAAAGCGCCACTTGTTAAAGAAGGCGATGGTCCTTACACGCAACTGATTATTAGAGGTGTCACACTTATCAATGGTACCGGCGCACCGCCATTTGGTCCAGTAGATATTGTGATTGAAAAAAATAGAATTGTAAAAATTCAGAACGTTGGTAGCCCAAGCTTACCCATCAATGCTGCCCGCAGACCTGTCTTAAAAGAAGGTGGTAAAGAAATTAATTGCGATGGTATGTATGCGATGCCAGGTCTCATTGATATGCATGGCCATATTGGTGGAAAAGAGCAAGGCACTCCGGCAGAATATGTTTTTAAATTATGGATGGCGCATGGTATCACCACTATTAGAGACCCATCGGCGGGAAATGGTCTTTCGTGGGTATTAGAACATAAAACAAAATCTTTGGAGAACACTATTACGGCTCCTCGCATATTTGCTTACACCGCATTTGGACAGGGAAGTAAAACCCCAATTACAAATGCCGAAGAAGCCAGAACCTGGGTAAGAGAGAATGCAAAAAATGGCGCAGATGGTATTAAATTTTTTGGCGCTCCTCCACAAGTAATGGACGCTGCTATCAGAGAAAATAAAGCGTTAGGGCTTCGTTCTACCTGTCACCACGCACAAGTTGATGTAGCAAGATGGAACGTTGTTAACTCGGCAAAAGCGGGTATGACGAGCATGGAACACTGGTACGGTTTACCTGAAGCTTTATTTGAAGATAAAACCATTCAAAATTTTCCAGCAGATTACAATTACAACAATGAAGAACACCGTTTTGAAGAAGCGGGAAAACTATGGAAGCAAGCGGCTGCTCCCTATACACCACACTGGAATAAAGTAATGAATGATTTATTAGCTGTAGATTTTACATTAGACCCTACTTTTAATATTTATGATGCCAACCGTGATTTGCACCGTGCGCGCAGAGCAGAGTGGCACGAAAACTATACGCTTCCATCACTTTGGAAATTCTACGAACCCTCTTACCAATCACACGGTTCCTATTGGGTAAACTGGGGTACCGAACAGGAAGTAGAGTGGAAAAATAATTACAGACTTTGGATGACTTTTGTAAATGAATACAAAAACAGAGGTGGCCGTGTAACAGCTGGATCTGATAATGGATTTATTTATGAAACCTATGGCTTTGGATATATTAGAGAATTAGAACTACTCCGCGAAGCTGGATTTCATCCATTAGAAGTAATCAGATCTGCCACCTTATATGGTGCACAAGCACTAGGTCAAGAAAAAGATTTAGGAAGTGTGGAAGTGGGTAAGTTAGCAGACATTGTGATTGTAAATGCTAACCCACTTAAAAATTTACAAGTTCTTTATGGAACAGGTGCTGTGCATTTAACACCTGACAATAAAATTACGAGAATTGGAGGCGTACAATACACTGTTAAAGATGGTATTGTATATGACGCTAAAAAATTACTACGTGATGTAAAAAACATGGTGGACGTAGAAAAGAAAAAAACAAACTGGCAGTTAAAACAACCAGGCGTAGAATAAAATAAATGGGAGCAGCTATTGAAAGCACGCCGGCTTATTCGGCATAAATACTTTCGATAGCTGCTTTATAATTTTCCATCACCACTTTTCGCTTAAGGCTTAATTTAGGCGTCATTTCACCTGACTCTACCGTCCACTCTTTACCTAATAAAGCAAACTTTTTCACTTGCTCTACGTGATTAAAAAAAGTATTGTACTCGGCTATAATTCCGGTAAATAGTTCAATCACTTTTGGGTGCGCTACTGCTTCCGCATTAGTTGTATATATGATACCCGCTTCTTCCATCCATGTTTTTAATGTTGCAAAAGACGGTACAATAAGCGCTCCAACAAATTTTCTATCGGCACCTACCACCATAAACTGCTCAATAAACTGGCTTTCTTTACATTTGTTTTCGATGGGTTGTGGGGCTACATATTTACCACCACTGGTTTTAAAGAGTTCTTTTTTACGGTCGGTAATTTTTAAGAAAATATCATTTTCAAAAACACCTATATCGCCGGTATGGAGCCATCCATCAATAACAGCTTCTGACGTTAAATCGGGGCGTTTATAATAACCGACCATCACACTTTCACCAGCTACACAAATTTCACCGTCTTCTTCTATTTTAACTTGTATACCATTAATAACAGGCCCAACGGTACCAAATTTAGTGCCGCCTTTTGTTTTTCGGTTCACACTAATCACCGGACTGTTTTCGGTAGGACCATATCCTTCAAACACAGGAATATTAGCCGCATTAAAAATGCGAAGTAATTTAACCTGACAAGCAGCACCACCCGTAACAATAAAAGAAACGTTACCACCTAATGCTTCGCGCCACTTAGAAAAAATAAGTTTATTGGCAATGGCCAATTGCAAGTTGTACCAGAACCCGCCGCTTTTGATATTATCATATTTTTCACCAAGTGATACTGCCCAAAAAAATAATTTTTTCTTGATGCCAGTTTGCTCGGCACCCTTTGCCATTATTTTTTCAAATACTTTTTCGAGAAGGCGCGGAACGGTCGTAAATCCATCTGGCTTAATTTCTTTTAAATTATCTCCAATGGTTTCGAGGCTTTCGGCGTAATAAATAGAAATACCACTGTACAAATAAATGTACGTAACCATTTTTTCAAAAATATGATTGAGGGGTAAAAAGCTAAGTACTTTTGAATCAGGCGCATCTTCAAAAGGAAAACTCTCTTTTGAAAACATCACATTGCTATAAATATTTTGATGACTAAGCATCACACCTTTAGGAACACCGGTTGTACCTGATGTATAAATTATGGTAGCTAACTGAGTGACAGGAATTGATTTTTTAATTTGAGCAACTTCATCTAGGCGAGCTGGTGTAGCTTGTGCAGTGAGATCGCTCCAATGTGTAGCTCCTTCAATAGTATCAAATGTAAAAATCCCTTTGATAAAAGGCAGTTTTGAAGCTACTGATTTTACTTTTTCGTATAACTCTACGTTGCTTACAAAAATATATTGTACTGCTGCATCATTTAAAATAAATTCAACTTCAATAGGGTTGGTGGTGGGATACAATGGAACCAAAATAGCGCCAATTTGTTGGCAAGCAAGGTCTGTAAAAACCCATTCGGGCCTATTGCCACTCATGATGGCAATTTTATCACTGCCTTCTGGTGTAAAATCTTTTCCAGAAATACCTAATGACAAAAGTCCAGCACTTAATTTATTTACGGTAGCTGCAACATGTGCAGTACTATAAGGGGTCCAAACACCTTTTTCTTTGGCAGCAAGCATGTCCTGTTTAGGAAAATTAGCTAGCTGGTGATCGAGGCAATCAAACAGTCGTTTCATATGCATGGCAGCAGGTTTACATTATTCGTAAATAAGATGCGTTAATAAACCATCTCGTAATTTAGGCTCAAACCAAGTACTTTTTGGAGGCATCACATTTCCAGTATCCGCGATGGCAAAAAGCTGATCGATGGTTACAGCATACAAACTAAATGCTGCAGCAAATTGTCCATTATCTACCCTGTCTGCTAATACTTGCAATCCTCGAATACCGCCCACAAAATCCACACGTGCATCGGTTCGTGGATCTGAAATCCCAAGTAAAGCATCCAAAATATTATTTTGTAAAATTGTTACATCTAAAACACCAATTGGATCTTCTGTGTAAGTACCCGCTTTTGCGGTTAGCTTATACCAGCTTCCATTAACATACATACCTAATTCATGCAGCGCTACTGGCTTAAATGGTTCTTTATCTAAACGTTCAACATCAAATTTTACAGCCACCGCTTCTATAAATGAGGCGGGTGTCAACCCATTTAAATCCTTTACCACACGGTTGTAATCCATGATATACAACTGATTGGAAGGAAACAAGGTAGTTAAAAAATAGTCTGCATTTTTTGTGGCATTAGCGCCGAGTGCAGCACGAACTTTAGCAGCAGATGCGGCCCTATGATGTCCGTCTGCGATATAGGTACAAGGAATTTCGTGCTCAAATATTGAAGATATATTTTGAATGACTGATGCATCATTTACAACCCAAATAGTATGCTGTATTTGATCGTCGGCAATAAAATCGTATACGGCTGTTTTTGTTTTTTTCCAATTTTCAATTAATGCATCTAAACTTTCATTGTTTCGATACGCTAAAAAAACATTACCCGTTTGAGCACCAGCTATTTTTATGTGATTAATACGGTCCAGTTCTTTTTCAGGTCTTGTAAACTCATGTTTTTTAATAATACCATTTTCATAGTCATCCACACTACTTACGCAAACAAGACCTGTTTGAGACCTGCCATGCATAATTAACTGATAGATATAATAGCATTCTTTAGATTCTCTAAAAAGCACATCACGTTTTACAAAGGCTGCTAGATTTTCTTTTGCTTGCTCATACACCTGTGCATTATGTATATCGACGGATTCAGGTAAATCAATTTCACTTTTGGTCACATGTAAAAAAGAGGCTGGATTACCAGCTGCTTCGTTTTTTGCTTCACTGCTATTTAATACATCGTAAGGGCGGCTAGCAACTTGTTTTGCTAGTTGAGGCTGCGGTCGCAAAGCCTTAAAAGGTTGAATCATTGCCATGCATCAAATATCGGCAATTCTAATCAATTAAGGCTTGAATTTATAAGAAAATGGAGTGCCAGAATATTCATCTTTTCCGAGTATCTCCATATAAATTACATTGGGAACCCAAAATGATCCACCATCAATTCTGACAAATAATTTTTGCAAAACAAACTCTTTATTATTGTGCACAAAATACATTTTGTACTGATTGTCTTTTGAAGATCGCTTTAAATAAAAAACTTGTTTTTTATAGGAAACGAAATGAAGTTTATACACGCCATTGGGTAGTACTTCATGCTTTATGCCGTAAGCAAAGGTTTGTTGAATATAACTTAATTCTTTTTTTTCGCCACCTTCGTCATAACGTATCCAATATACGTGAACCGGATTGTCTTTGATGACCTGTCCGTTAGCATCTGTATTTAAATCACAGATGATGGTATTACTATTGGTTGTCCTTTGCAAATAAAAAAGTTGCTTAGGGCCGCCTGTTTTAGGAATAGGGAAAGAATCCAATACTGCACTAGCATGACTTTCAAGCATATGCATAAAAATGGCTAGCACAAACAGACATACATATTTAAGATTCCCCAGCATTAAAAATCAAATCTAAATCGTGTACGAATCCCCAATTTCGTGATGTAGGGGTTGTTGGTATAGGTAAACCTTTTAACAAGGTCTACACGTAAAAACTTAAATATATTACCAATACCTACGCTACCTTCAACATAAGGACCTTGATTCAGCGTAAAGCTCGTAACTGCTCCATTGTATTTTTGAAATGCAATTAGGTCTGGATTTTTTGATGGGTCATTTTCATCTCGTAAGCTTCCGTAAATAACCCTTGCCGCTAATTGCTCACGCAGTTTTAGTTTTTTGAATAACGGAATACGGTTAAATATCAATCCATTAAAATAATGTTCTACAAACATGGAGGCGTATCTATCACTAACAAATTCCTGAAAATTCATAAGGTTGTATGAATTTAATTGGTAGGCATATGTTTGGTTCGCGCGCGGAATACTTAATAACGGATAAGGAATTTTACCAAACATATATCCGGCTTCAAAATTGACATCTGTAAATCCAAGTTGAGATAAGTAAAAACGTTTATCAAAAGTAAAACTAACTTTTTGATACTTATAATTACTACCCATGACCCCTTTTAATCCTGCGGTATAGTTGAGTGCTAGTATCGGGTATTTATTGACCATAGCTACTCGGTATACTTTCCCTTGAAAAAACTGTTCTTTTGGAGCCCATCTAATTTGTCCGGTTATTTCTGATGTGTTAACCTCGGGAACGACAACAGTTTGTCCGTTTTTTACCGTTTGATAAACAAGTCCACCCGCTGCTTCATGCTTCCAATTTCTAAATCCAAGAGTATAGGATAACCTACTAGGTAACTCATGTACGTAATCTATTCTAAAATATTTATTATAGGTCCACTTGTCGTTGAGTCCTCTTTTTAATGAAAGTAAAATATTATCCTCCGAAACAAACTCTAAATCTTGACCTGGTATTTTTGTTTCTTGCTGATAACTAGCGCGCACAAAATGCATAGGAAATGCATAGATCGATTGATTGTTTAAAGAGTAGGTAACGCCACCATAATACTTCCATTTTTCATCTTTAAATCCATAAGCACCATATCCTTCAAAATAAATACGCTTGCTTAATTTGGGCGTTGTACGGCCACCCATCCTAAGTCTAAATCCTTCTACTGGATTAAAACTATAAAAAGTGGCAGCAGGACCGATATCAAAAGGGCCAATAGCTGTGTAGCCTGCCACTAAAAGTGTCACAACAGCCATTGTTCTTCTAAAAGAAGGCATTTTTTCTAGGCTATCAATATTACTGTACACTTTTGATTCTGCTTTTGTCAATGTATCATGTCTATTCGAACTCCAAAATGATTCATTGTACGTTGCTGCATCCGATTTAACAACGAGCGAGGGGCCAGTATATACCGAATCAGGAAGTGCTTTATTGATCGTGTAATTTTTATAGGAAACTGTCCGGCCACCAAATACACCACCCTTACTATTTTTAGTAAGTGCCGCTTCTGTAAATGCAGTACTTTTTATGAGATGATATCTACTATCTGTGCCTTGCTCAAAATCTAAATCGATATTTAATTCCCGAACAAAATTTACATTGGCATTTTTACTAATAAACATGGTCATTTTTTGAACACCATAATTACCATCAAGTGTAATATACATGGTGCCTCTAAACAACAAATCGTTTGTATTTCGCGGCGTAAAATAAAGCTTTACTAACTTTTGTCCATTCGCATCTGTTATTGTATCCCTGATATAATACATGTAAAATGTGGGGGCCACATCTGCAATTGGACTTAAAAATTCGTGGGTGAATAAAGGGATATTATTTTCATAAATATTAATATCCATCACAAGTCTATTCAAATAAGTACTTACACCATCATTGTCTACATAGTCTCCAAAATTTACACGTTTTTGAGCAAGTATAATATCTTTTGTTTTTTCAGGTGATTTTCTAAAATAATGTGAAGACAAACGCTCTTCTAGATAAATAGGAATAAGCGTTTTACCAGCTACTTTTAGGGTGTCTTTATTATCTAGTAAAAACTGGTACTTTTTAAGAAGTTTGCTATTGGTGATTTTTTCAGGTATTTTACTAAGTGATAATTCTACCTTATCATATTCATCGTACTGAATATAGTTATAGCTATCAGGTCTATTAAGTGACTTGTTTTCTATAACTCTTTTGATAAGGTCAACTGCTGGATTGTTCTTATTCTTATAAGGTGCGCGTTTGTTTGTTGAAACGGTGACATTATTGGATAGTAAAGGATCTACTTCCAAAATAATATTTACCACCTGCGATTTACCTACTTGTATATTTTTGGTGACTGTTTTATAGCCAACATATGAAATTTTAATGCTCCCAATTTGATTGGTACCAACGAGCTTGTATTTTCCAATGCTATCTGTTACTGTTCCCCTACCACCTTTAAAAACAATGGTTGCAAAGGGTATGGGCGCGCCACTATTCAAATCTGTTACAGTCCCTGTAACAACAGTTTGTTGTGCAGTAGCCGTAACGTTAAACGAGGCAACTAAAACAATCAATAATAAAATTTTATAAAATGTTTTAGCCATGAGCAGATGCAAAGTGTTTCATAAGGTCACAAAATATTTGTACGCTTGAAAGCGGCATGGCGTTGTACATACTTACACGTACACCTCCTACTGTCCTATATCCTTTAACACCTACCATACCCTCTGCTTTACACAAACTCAAAAAGGGCTCTTCTAAATTTTGATCTTTTAAAAAGAAAACGGCGTTCATCAAACTCCTATCTTCTTTGGCAACACGTGCCTCAAAAACAGGTAATGAATCGATGGTTTGGTATAATAAATTTGATTTTGCTGTATTGCGGAGTTGCATTTCAGGTAGGCCACCCTCTTCAATAATCCAACGAAGTGTTAACAGGCTTACATAGATGGCAAAAACGGGAGGCGTATTCATGAGTGAACCAGCTGCAATATGTTTTTGATAATCCATGATGGTAGGAATTTTTCTAGCAATTTTTCCTAGTATTTCCTTTTTTACAACCACCATATTTACACCAGCAGCACCCATATTTTTTTGAGCACCCGCATATATCAGCGAAAACTGATTAAAGTTCCGTGGGGCATAAAAAATATCACTACTCATATCTGCAACCAGCGGTACCGTTGTATTTGGAAGTGTATGCCACTGCGTTCCTTCTACGGTATTGTTGGTGGTAAAATGCAAATATTTTGCAGCAGGATCTACCACAAAGTTTTTATCAATGCGGGTATGATTATTTGAAGTACTATCTGTTACAACTTCTATTTTTCCAAAATTTGTAGCTTCTTTGATGGCTTTATTGCCCCATATTCCATTGTCACAATAGGCTGCCGTTTCATGCGTATCCAGTAAATTCATGGGCACTTGCATAAACTGTGTGGTCGCGCCGCCATGTAAAAACAAAACTTCATAATCATCTCCAATTTGCATCAGTGATTTTACAGATTGCACTGCTTCATGCATAACTTCTTGAAAAAGTGCAGTTCGATGACCTATTTCTAAAATGGACAACCCAGATCCCTCAAAATCATTGATTGCTTCCGCTGCTTTTTGCATCACAACGGGCGGTAAAATAGAGGGTCCTGAATTAAAATTATGCAGTTTCTTTTTCATTAATGGCTGTGGTAATGGTATCGTCATGAACATCTGTTACACCACCAGAAACGGTATACTTCATGGCATCGGCAGCAGAAACATTATCCAATATTTTAATATTTGTTTTAGGAACGATATACGTAATTCCTGAAATCGCATAAGAATGGGGAACGTAGACCGTAACGTGATCTGGTAAACCAAATTCGGAAGTAGAAGGTTGGGTAATAAATCCAATTCGCCAAACCCCAGATGCATCAACATTAACAAGTACTGCCTTGTCAAATTTCTTTTTATTCCCTGCAAATGCTTCTAAAAAGTCTTTTACGGACGAATAAATAAATTTGATGCCAGGGGTTTTTTCAAGTATGGTATCAAAAACAGAGACCAGCTTTTCCACCACAAATAGTGAAGACAACCATCCCACAAACAGTACCAATATAACCACCACTATAAAACCTAAACCTGGAATTTTACGGAGAGACCCATCTATATTCTTATCTAAAGCAGTGGGAAACAACGAGTTAATAAGATTTGGCAAAAATCCATCCACCCATTGAAATAAACCAAGTACAACCCATAAAGTAACTGCTATTGGTGCTAAAACAATTAGACCCTGAAAGAAAAATTGGAGCAAGCGTTTAAATGTCACCTGGGCTCGAAGTTGCCTATACCGAGTATTCATGGTTGGAATTTGGGTGCAAGTTAATATATAGTTTGCGCAAACTACCGTTCATCAAAATTACGGTTCATTTTTCTATGGAAACTTTGATTACATAGAAAGTTTCCATAGTTTTGCGCCCTCAATTAGAAAATGGAAACGCAAAATAGAATCGTCACTAAAACACATGAGCTTTTTATGTTATATGGCATAAGGAGTGTGAGCATGGATGAAATTGCCAACCACCTAGGGATGAGCAAAAAAACCATCTATC
>JBMSJE010000016.1:0-32255 GCA_049418605.1 Sediminibacterium sp.
GTATTACCTCATAAGACAATTGTTCTTGATCCATCACACGCGTAATCCAACTACATAATTCTGGTAGGGATTCATCTTCATTAAAAAGGGGTATTACAACAGATACTTGCATGTGCTTAAATTTGCTCTGGTAATTCTTCGTTTTTCTTGATAATAATTGAAAGAATAAGTGCTTTAACAAAATTAAAAACGATCGCTAAACCAAGTCCCAAAAAAACTTGCTTAAAGGATGTGATTTTTGGTTCTGCTTGCATTCTTTTTACAGTATCTTCAATTTGAGCTTCTGATGCACCAAATTTCTCCATCATTTGAAGTGTTTTAGCAATACTAATTTCCATCACTTTTGCAGTCATGTCTGGATCTACTATTGCATATAACATATAGTTACCCAATGCTTCAATCAGTGCAAACACCACATAAGCTACAAAAGTAAATTGAAGGGCTTCTTTAAAAGAATAGAGTCCACCATTATCTTTTCTTAACTTAAAACCTACTACTAGTAAAATAATAAATAGATAAGGAATAAAGGTTGTAACACCCGTAACTGCCACAAAATTTTCTACAGATCCAACTGCCCATACGCCAAATAAGAGTACTAAAAAAATAAGGCCACCCACGATGCCATATGTTAATCCTTGTTTGATATTATTATTTTCCATTTTATATTTATTTATTGGTAAGTAATCCTTTATTAATTGTTGCAATCACTTTTCCTGTAAGTGACTGATTCATGAAAGTCGAGTTACTTGACTTACTCTTATTGTTTTCAGGAGTGAGGGTAGTCCTTTCTGTTCTATTAAATATAGTTAATTCTGCGGCTTGTCCCTCTTCAAGTGAAACAGTTGGTAGTGCAAATATTTGTCTAGCATTACCACTTAGTAAATTTGAAATTTGTTCTGGCTTTAAACCAGGAACTGTTTGTTCAAGTGTCGCATAGGTTGTTTGTAATCCTATATTACCAAACTCGGCATATTCAAACTCACACACTTTATGATCCCAATCTTGTGGGGCGTGATGCGAAGCAATGCAATCGATAGTCCCATCTACAACCGCGGCTCTAAGTGCATCTCTATCAGCTTTTGTTCTTACCGGCGGAATTACTTTTAAGTTGGTGTTGTAAGTTGTCATGTCTTCGTCGCAGTAAAAAAGATGTGTTGGTGTAACACTGCAACTAATGGCCAATCCTTCTTTTTTGGCAGCCCTTATTAGTTCAATAGTGGTAGCAGATGAAACACCCGTAATATGAAGTTTTGAACCAGTATACCTCAGTAGGTCAATGTCGCGTTTTACCATTAATTCTTCGGCTACGGCAGGAAGTCCAGGGAGTCCCATTTGTGTAGAAATAATGCCTTCGTGCATAAGCCCATTTGCTGCAATGGTTTTATCGATAGGGATTTGAATTAAAATACCATCAAAAGCTTTTACATATTGAAGCGCTTTTAAAAATACACCAGGAGATTGAACAGGATGCATGCCATCCGAAAATGCAACAGCACTTGATGCGCGCATGTCATACATTTCTGCAAGTGATTGTCCTTCCATTTTTTTTGTTATCGCGCCAATAGGATGGAGCGTAACATTTGCATTAGTTCCCGCAGCATGAATGTAAGCAACCTGTGCTTTGTTGTCAGATACAGGTTTTGTATCACCCATTACAAGTACCCTGGTATATCCACCAGCTGCGGCGGCTGCTATTCCTGATTGTAAGGTTTCTTTGAACTCAAAACCCGGATCACAGAAATTTGAAAAAACATCTACCCATCCAGTTGACACATATGCACCCTTACACTCGATGGTTTGATCTGCTTTTTTTGAACTATTTGATTCAATTGAAACGATAATACCGTTCTCAATAAAAATATCCGTTGTTAAACCATTGTGTTTTGATTGAGGATCGGCAATTGTGACTTGCTTGAGGAGGATCGTCATGGGCTGATTGGAAATTTAATGCAATATAACCTGAATTTTTGTCTTTGACCCTATATTTGCAGCGTTTTAAGGGAGTTTTATACTCATTTTCGGGATGTAGCGCAGCCCGGTAGCGCACACGTCTGGGGGGCGTGGGGTCGCAAGTTCAAATCTTGTCATCCCGACCATAAAAAAGGTCACTCTTTGAAGAATGACCTTTTTTTATTTTCTAGTGTTACACTTAGAACCTTTCTAGTTTTGAAAAGAAGAAATCTCCTTCTATCACTGCATTTTCGTTGCTATCACTGCCATGAACCGCATTTTCACCAATAGAAGCTGCAAAATTCTTACGAATCGTGCCTTCTTCGGCTTGTGCAGGATTGGTTGCGCCAATCAATTTTCTGAAATCCTCTACTGCGTTGTCTTTTTCTAAAATGGCTGCTACAATTGGGCCGCTGCTCATAAATTCAACTAATTCACCAAAAAAGGGTCTTTCTCTATGGATATCATAGAATAAACCTGCTTGCTCTGTGGTTAATTTAGTCCATTTCATCGCTTTAACGCTAAAACCAGCCTTGATAATTTGGTCTAAAATAGCACCTGTGTAACCCTTACTGGTTGCATCAGGCTTAATCATTGTAAATGTTCTGTTACTCATAGTTTTAAGTATAATTCGGGTGCAAAATTACATATAAACTACCCTTTAAAACGATATTTGACATTAATTTTTGTTAAACCCACGTAAATTGATTTGACAAAACAGGCTAGATGCTGCATTTTTGCTTGGATATGCAACCAATTGAAGCCTTTTTCCCACTTTTAAACTCCCCAAGCAAGGTAATTATTACCATGCACCAAAAGCCCGATGGCGATGCGATGGGGTCGACCCTTGGGTTGTATCATTTTTTAAAGGCGCTTGGACATGATGCCGTTGTTATTTCACCCACCAATTGGGCCGATTTTTTAGATTGGATGCCAGGTATTAATACCGTGATTGATTTTGAAAAAAAGAAGGAGGCTGCATTAGCGCTCATTCATGATGCGGACTTTCTTTTTTGCCTAGATTTTAATACACTCAGTAGAACCAAAAATATGGAAGCGCCTCTTGCGAATGCAAAGGGTGCAAGAATTTTAATTGACCACCATCAACAACCTCAAACCGAGGTATTTACTTATGGTGTAAGTGATACAACCAAAAGTTCTACTTGTGAAATGGTATATGATTTGATCATGGCTTCTGAAAACGGAGCGCACATATCAATGGATGTTGCCACTTGTTTATACACGGGTCTAATGACCGATACAGGATCATTTAGATTTCCAGCAACAACTGCATCGGTGCACCGTATGATTGCACATTTAAAAGATTTAGGTCTCGACCATACTGCGGTACACAGTCATATCTTTGATAATTCATTGGAAAATAGACTACGGTTTATTGGTTATGTATTACTCAATAGAATGGAAGTGCTCTACGAATGCAACACTGCGATTATGTATATTACAAAGCAAGATTTGCATCGCTTTGATATTAAAACGGGTGATACAGAAGGATTGGTCAATTACCTTCTAGGCATCAAAGGCATGAAATTTGGCGCAATAGTTATAGACAGAGACGAAGAGCGTAAGTGGAGCTTTAGAAGCAAAGGAACTTTTGATGTGAATGCCTTTGCAAGAAAACATTTTGAAGGCGGTGGGCATATCAATGCAGCAGGGGGTAGGAGCGATGAAAATATTGAAACAACTTTACATACTTTTAAAGAGGTCTTAAAAGACTATTATAATCAACTACAATGAAAATGATCAAATCAACACTATCGCTTTTAGCAGCGGTTATCATTTTTGCGAGCTGTAATCAGTTCCAAAAATCTCCTTCTGGCATGCCTTACAAAATTACTAAGGGCAACAGTAAAGAACTTTTAAAACATGGACAGTTTGTAAAGTTACACATCGAGTACAAGTTAAAATCTAAAGACACTGTGTTAAATACATCATACGGACATATCCCGATGTATTTTTATTTAGATACAGCTAGACTTGGTAAATATACTTTTACAGAAGTGATTACCAAGTGTGCACCTGGTGATAAAATGGAATTTTCATTAAGCATTGATTCCCTTAAAAAAATGGGGATGATTGAATACAACGAAGTATTTAAAACAGGTGATTTCATCAACGGTAAATTAGAAGTAATTGCCTCATTTGCGAAAGAAGACTTAGTAAAAGCAGATTACGAAAAAGAAGTTGAAAAAGAAAAAGGAACAGAAATTGCTGCTGTAAAAAAATATGCTGAAAGCAAAAACATGAAAACTGTTTCAACAAAAAGCGGTGCGCTTGTTGAAGTTACCAACCCAGGTACAGGACAAAAAGCAGATTCTGGATACCAAGTTTCTGTTATGTACAGAGGTTACTTTGCGGATAAAGACGGAAAAGAATTTGATGCGAATATTGGTAAGCCAGCACCAGGCAATAACCCAATTGACGTTGTTATTGGGCAGCACAGTGTTATTCCAGGTTGGGAAGAAGGTTTAACTTTCTTTGCAAAAGGTGGTAAGGGACGTATCGTTGTTCCATCATTTTTAGGCTACGGACCACAAGGTCGTCCACCAGCTATTGCACCTTTTGCTAACCTATGTTTCGATGTAGAAATCGTTGACGTAAAATTAGCGCCTCCACCACCGCCAACATCTGCTGGATCAGGTATGCCAGGTGGCCCAGGTAAATAATATTTAAAGATATTGTAGAAGCCTCAACAGCAATGTTGGGGCTTTTTTATTGTAAATAACTGCACAGTGTGACTACTTCGCTTGCTTCTTTTACATCATGTACCCTTAAAATAGAGGCACCATTTAAAATAGCCGCTGTATGTAACACCGTTGATCCGTTTAGTGCCTCTGCTGCAGTAATTCCCAGTGTTTTATAGATGGTTGATTTTCTGGAAACACCTATTAATAATGGCTTTTGAAAACAAGCAAAAGCAGACAAATTTGAAATGAGTTCAAAATTTTGTGCTGGTGTTTTACTAAAACCAAAACCCGGATCTAATATGAGTTGATGAATACCAACTTCCTTTGCAGCGTTACATGTGGCAGTAAAAAAATCATGTACCACTGGCAAAATACTTGCCTCGTTATTTACGGTATGCATTTGATCTCTATTTTCATTGACATGCATAACAACATAAGGGACGTTTAGCGCAGCAATCGTTTTAAACATATTTGCATCATATTGACCGCCGCTAATGTCATTAATGATGTGTGCACCAAGCCCAACCACTTGTTTTGCTACCTCACTATGGTAAGTGTCTACCGATATAAATGCGGCAGGAAAGGTTTTTACGAGGGCTTCAATAACACCGCCAATTCTATCCATCTCTTCGTGCGCAGCAATCGCTTGGGCACCCGGCCTAGTACTTTGACCACCTATATCAATAATAGAAGCTCCATCCGATAGCATATTACCAGTTAGGTCAATAGCTTCGGAAACAGCAGTAACCCGGCTCTTTTGGTAAAAAGAATCTGGGGTGACATTTAAAATCCCCATTATAAGGGGTTTTGAACTACTGAGGGTTTTTCCTTGGCTATTTAGTGTCAACATTCTGATGTTTCAATTATATTGCATCCGCTTCAAAGATATTACCAAAGGATCAAAATAAGACCGATAAAATGAGCAGTACCAATCAGGCATATGATGCGGCTATTTTAGCTTGTAGAGACATCTTTATTAAAAAAACCAAAGACTACGGAACTGCTTGGCGCGTTTTACGCACCATTTCTGTGGTGGATCAAATATTTATTAAGGCCCTTCGCATCAGAACCATCCAAGATTTACAAACCCAAAAAGTAGGGGATGATATCAATTCTGAATTCAAGGGTATTGTCAATTATGCGGTTATTGGTCTTATTCAACTTTCTTTAGGCAATCCGCAAGTAGAAGAATTACCTGTTGATCAGGTTGAAAAATTATATTTACAATATGTAGATTTTGCTAGACAAACCATGCTAGATAAGAACCATGATTATGGGGAAGCATGGCGTGATATGAGTCAAGAAAGTTTTGCCGATTTAATTTTAATGAAGCTCATGCGTATCAAACAAATTTTAGGAAACGACGGTAAAACACTGATTAGTGAAGGTATCGACGCCAACTATGTAGACATTTTAAATTATTCTGTTTTTGCGCTTATCTTAATATCCGAAGGCAAACATTAAATCCCCCCTCATGAAAAAATTAAACACACCCATTCGAATATTTGTAGGATTGTTGTTTATCTTTTCTGGACTTATTAAAGCCAATGATCCGCATGGATTAAGCTATAAAATGCAGGAGTTTTTTGAAGTATGGGGTTTTGATTTCTTAAACCCATTGAGCTTGTTTTCTTCGCTTGTCATGAACGTACTAGAAGTATTTGCCGGTATTGCCATTATTGTAAATTGGCAAACCAAAAAAATTACTTGGCTTTTGTTTATGCTGATACTATTTTTTACCTACCTAACAGGGTATGCTTTATTTTCTGGCAAAATTAAAACCTGTGGTTGTTTTGGTGATTGCGTACCGCTTACCCCAGCCATGTCATTTACCAAAGACATTATATTAGGTATTCTTATTGTTATTTTATTAGCCACCAATTCAGGCAAAGCGAGTAAAGGCATTTTTGGTAAAATAGTACTCTATACGGTAACACTTGGTACCGCTGCTTTTCAGTGGTATGCACTCACTTATTTACCGGTAGTAGATTGTTTGCCGTACAAAAAAGGCAATGATATTGTGGAGCAAATGAAAGTTCCTGCTGGCGCTGTTGCGGACAGTACGTCTATCGAATTTATATATACCAAAAACGGAAAAGAAGTTCGTTTTGACCAAGCCAATTTCCCAACCGATTTTGACAGTACTTATGTATTCGTTGATCGTGACGACATTGTGGTTAAAAAAGGTAATGGCCTCGTAGCTAAAATTGTAGATTTTAATTTGCAATCCTTACAGGGCACTGATACAACTGCAGCCATATTTGCAGGTCAAAAACCCTATGTACTTGTATTTGCAAAAGATATGAAAGGTGCAGAAAGCTGGAAAAATCAGTTCGAATCAATTTATAAAAAATTACAGGCGCAACATATTGAAGTAATACTTGTTACCCCAGAACCAGCTAGCGCTGCTCAATTTTTTGGCAATATCAATATTTTAATTTCGGACGCGACAGTTATTAAAACAGCAGCACGTGTAACGCCTACTTATTTCTTAATGAATAAGTCACGAATCTTAGAAAAGGTTGCTGCACCCTGTATCGACAATCTATTTACAACCTTAAATAGCAAGTAATGATTCGTTTCATTACAAAAAAATTAGGGTACGGCCTTTTCGTATTAATGGGGGTAGTGGTTGTGGTCTTTTTTTTGTTTCAAGGGTTTGGCGATCCTGCCCGTTTAGTGCTCGGTCAAAGTGGCGATAGCACCACCATTAGCAATATCAAAAAAGAGTTGGCCCTAGACCAACCAACATCCAAACAGTTTCTATTATACCTAAATGATGTGTCACCCATTGGACTACATAGCGAATCTGACATAGTATCCAAAAAGTTAAGGGGGTATTTTTTTAGTGTAGGAGACAAGCAACTAGGTTTTAAATTTCCATACCTGAGAAGGTCTTATCAGAGTAAAAAACAAGTCAGTGAAATACTCATGGAAGCCATACCAGGCACATTACTACTGGCTTTTGCTGCGATGTTTGTAGCAACCCTGTTTGGCATTTTACTAGGTATGTTAGCCGCCATCAAAAAAAACACCTGGATGGATAGTAGCGCTGTATTTAGCAGTGTACTGGGCATATCAGCTCCCTCTTTTTTTATGGGTATTATTATTGCCTATTTTTTTGGATTCGTATTAACAAAGTATACAGGCCTTCAAATGACGGGCAGTTTATTTAATATCGACCCATTTGCTGGCAAAACACTCGAAATAAAAAATTTAATCCTACCAGCACTTACACTTGGTTTAAGACCCATGGCGATTATAACGCAATTAACTAGAAGTGCCATGCTTGATGTATTAGATCAGGATTATATTAGAACCGCAAAAGCAAAGGGCTTATCAAGCACGCGTATCTTTTTTGTGCATGCTTTACCCAATGCGTTAAACCCTGTTATTACTGCTGTTACCGGATGGTTTGCCGAATTATTAGCCGGCGCCTTTTTTGTAGAATATATTTTTGGCTGGAAGGGTATTGGAAAAGTAACAGTAGACGCTCTAGAAAAATTAGACTTTCCTGTTGTTATGGGGAGTGTATTAGTTACGGCTACTTTTTTTATGCTCGTAAATATCTTGGCAGATATTTTATATGTAATGGTAGACCCCCGGGTAAAACTTACTGAATAATAACTTCTGAAATAATATTTTCACCAAATGCTTCATTCACTCTTTCAATGATTTGGCTTTTTTGGTACATCAATTCATTTTTAAGTGGCCCAACACTAGTGGTGATAAAAAGCTTTTGATTTACAATTTGAATTTTATCAGTGTACTGCGCAATTGTTTTGCCCATTAATGTCTCCCAAATTTCTTCAATTTGAATAGCACGTACGCCATTTTTTAAATGGCTGCGTTGTAAAAATTTATGAATGGCTTCGCCAATAGAATATTCAGACATACTACAAAGGTAAGAGTTCAATCATTTGGAAGGGAGAATTAATTGCATGTAGCTGTTGTTCAAGTCTTTGCGGATGCGTATCAGAGATAAAAACCTGCCCATCAGAAGCAGTGCAAACCCATTGTAATAATTCATACATCCGGCTTTCATCTAGTTTTTCAAAAACATCATCTAACAGTAAAATAGGGGTGAAACCATTTTTTGTTTTAAGCACTTCCCATTCTGCTAATTTTAGCGCAAAAAGTAAGCTTTTGCGTTGACCCTGTGATGCTTCATTCTTAAATGCCGTTTGATCCATGGTAAAAACAAGGTCGTCTCTATGTATCCCTTTTGTGGTACGTTGCAACATGCAGTCTTTTTGAAAATTTTGTGCGAGTAACGCATCAAAGGGCATCGTTTGCAAAGGACTTTCATACACCAAATCAATATGATCATCGGTGGCAGCAATTCTTTTATATACTTTGGCAACGAGTGGTAAAAAATCGGTTAAAAATTCAGTTCTTTTTTCAAAAATATATTGACCGCTGCTTACGAGTTGGTTATTAAGTACTTCGAGTAAAGTTGTATCTATCGGTGCATGTTCGGCCGCTTTTAATACACTATTGCGTTGTTGCAATACCTTGTTATAGGCAATTAATTGTTGTAAATAGTGAGCGTCTATTTGTGAAAGTAAGGTATCGAGGTATTTTCTTCTTGCTTCACTTGGGCCAATCATAAGTTCGATATCATCGGGCGCAATCATAACAGTGGGATAGCGTCCAATATGATCAGAAAACTTTTTGTATTGTTCATCATTAACCAAGAGTTCTTTTTTATTGTTTTCTCGTACAATACAAACTACTTTATGTGGCTTTCCAGCAATATCATAATTGCCTTCAACCCTTAACCCCTCGGTACCCCTTAAAACATTTTGTGCATCGGGGCGTGAAAAGTAACTCTTGGTGAGGCTCAAATAATAAATACTATCTAATAGGTTGGTTTTGCCCGTTCCATTTTTCCCACAAATACCAACAATACGCTCCGTAAAAACAAAATCTCGGCGGGCGTAATTACGAAACTGGGTAAGGGATAAATGGGTGAGTTGGAACATCTTGGCAAATTAAAGCACTAGTTTTCAAATTATTGGTACTTTGTTTGAGGTAAACCAATTAATTTTATAAAAAAAACGGTTGAAAACGATATTATCTGAAGCCCAGCTCGCATTAACGGTTAAAAGGCTGGCACATCAAATTTTAGAAAACAACCTTCAATTAGCAGATACGGTGCTCATTGGACTTCAACCTCGTGGCATCTATTTAAGTGACCGTATTGTACACGAACTGATGCAGTTATTACCACCCAGTCAAATCGAATACGGTAAACTAGATATTACTTTTTATAGAGATGACGTGCGCAAGAGCCTGCATATTGCCAATGAAACAGATATCCCTTTTAGTATCGAAAACAAAAAAGTGGTTTTAATTGACGACGTTTTATATACCGGCCGTACCATTAGAGCTGCCCTAGACGCTTTACTAGCTTTTGGTAGGCCTTCAAAAGTGTCTTTGTGTGTGCTCATTGATAGGCGTTTTAGTAGAGAACTGCCCATTCAGCCAGATTATGCCGGAAAAGCCATTGACACTATTATCACCCAAAAGGTAAAAGTGTGCTGGAAAGAGCGTGACAATGTCGACGAAGTGGTATTATTATAAAGAACCATTTTACCAAACCGATTTTTTACTTTAGCTTTGTTTTTTAATGAAACTATCTACCAAACACTTACTTGGTATTAAAGATCTCAACCGAGACGATATTCAATTAATTCTTTCTACTGCTGCTCAATTCAAAGAAGTTTTACAAAGACCGGTAAAAAAAGTACCTTCTCTACGAGACGTTACCATTGTAAATTTATTTTACGAAAACTCTACCCGTACAAGAATGTCTTTTGAACTAGCAGAGCGCAGACTATCAGCAGACACCCTCAATTTTGCAGCCAGCAGTTCTTCGGCAGCAAAAGGGGAAACGCTACTTGATACAGTTAATAATATTTTGAGCATGAAAGTGGATTTGGTGGTGATGAGGCATAGTGCTTCTGGCGCCCCACACTTTTTATCACAGCATATTCCGGCAGCCATTGTAAATGCGGGTGATGGCATTAATGAACATCCTACACAGGCCTTACTGGACGCCTTTTCGATGCAAGAAAAGTTTGGTAAGCTGGAAGGCCTTAAAGTAACCATTGTAGGAGATATCATGCATAGCCGTGTTGCAATGAGTAACATGTATTTACTACAAAAAATGGGAGCAGAGGTAACTATTGCTGGACCGCCAACCCTGATTCCAAAATATATCCAAGAAGCGTTTAACGTTCGCGTCGAATACAACTTACAAAAAGCCCTAGCTTGGTGCGATGTAGCCAATGTGCTCCGTATTCAGTTAGAGCGTCAAAATCAACCCTTATTTTCATCACTGCGTGAATACAATTTAGCCTACGGTATTAGCCGTTCCATGCTAGAAAGTATCAACAAAGAAATTGTAATCATGCACCCCGGCCCCATCAATAGAGGGGTAGAATTAGATAGCGATGTAGCCGATGGGCCACATTCCATTATTTTAGACCAGGTAGAAAATGGGGTTGCTGTAAGAATGGCGGTCTTATATTTACTTGCCAATAGAGACCAATAAGCCTTAAATTTACACCATGCGTATTTGCCTATTTCCCGGAACTTTTGACCCTGTAACCCTTGGTCATATCGATATCATTAACCGTGCACTACCATTATTTGACAAGATTTATGTAGGGATTGGTATTAATTCCTCTAAATCGCCCATGTTTAGCCCGGAGCAACGTATGGAATGGTTTAATGAAATTTACCAGGATGAGCCAAAAGTAGAAAGTGTTGGTTATGAAGGACTTACAGTGAATTATTGTAATTTAATTGGAGCTAAATTTATACTAAGGGGCATTAGATACGTGAGTGATTTTGAATATGAGAAAACCATTGCCGACGCTAACAGAACCCTCGATAAACATATAGAAACCATCTTTTTAACGGGTGAGCCAAAGTACACATCGGTAGCATCGACCATTGTTAGAGATATCCTTAAAAACGGGGGAGACGCCTCTCCATTTTTACCAGACGCCGTTATCAAATCATTAAAGCGTTAATTTCCGTATTTCGGCAATAGATTCCTTCAAATTAGCTGTATTTTTGTGTTTTAATTACTATTAAAACATTCCTATATGTATCCAGCAGAGATTGTCCTTCCTATGAAGGCAGAATTAACAGACGCAGGTTTTGATGACATGGTTACAGCCGCTGAAGTTTCAGAAACATTAAGTAAACAAGGAACCACACTTGTGGTGATTAACTCGGTATGTGGTTGTGCAGCAGGCACTTGCCGCCCAGGTGTATTGATGGCTGTTCAAAACGCCACCAACCGCCCGGACCGTTTAGCAACTAGTTTTGCCGGTTTTGACATTGAAGCCGTTAACGAAGTACGTAAGCTTTCGTTGCCTTACCCACCATCATCACCAGCCATCGCTTTATTTAAAGATGGTGTGCTAGTAAACCTAGTAGAAAGACATCAAATTGAAGGTCGTCCGGCGCAAGTAATTGCCCAGCACTTGATCTCGATTTTTGATGAACATTGCAATTAATTTATCTTAATTTTGTTTCGATGTGTTAGTAAGTAAGGGCTCCACTAAGTTGGAGCCTTCCTTTTAATCACAAACAAGCCAATCCTCTTATGTATCCCAATTTATACTACGCAGTTAAAGACATTTTTGGTATAGAAATTAACGGCTTTAAACTCATCAATTCATTTGGCTTTTTTGTAGCTATATCATTTATAACTTCATCTATAGTTCTGAGCGCGGAACTTAAAAGAAAAGAAAAAGAAGGACTTCTCATACACGAAGAAGAGAAAATTATAGTAGGCGCACCAGCATCCATTCAGGAGCTACTTTCTAACTTTTTACTTGGCTTTATTTTTGGATACAAAATTATAGGTGCTTTTGTAGTACCCGCTGCACTCTACGATCCACAAACATTTATACTTTCTACAAATGGAAGCGCACCCGTTGGTATCTTAACAGGGATCTTCTTTTTGATTTTGAAATGGTATGAGAAAAACAAAGTAAAACTACCAAAACCCGAAGAAAAAATATTTAAAATTTGGCCGCACAACAGGGTAGGTGATATTATTTTATACGCTGCTATTTTTGGGTTTTTGGGCGCTAAAATATTTCACAACCTCGAAAATTGGGGCGAGTTTGTCAAAGATCCTATTGGTAATTTAATCGCATTTAGTGGACTTACTTTTTATGGGGGTCTCATCTTTGCAACCGTTGCTATCATTTACTTTGCGCGTAAACACAAAATTGGCGTCATTCATTTAGCAGACGCTATGGCACCCACTATGATGTTCGGTTACGCCATGGGCCGTATAGGTTGTCAAGTAAGTGGCGACGGTGACTGGGGTATTGTAAACAACAATCCAAAACCTTTTACTTGGATGCCCGACGGACTATGGTCATCTGTTTATGCACACAATGTAATTGGTGAAGGCGTACCCATCAAAGATTGTGTGGGGCCTTATTGCAACCAACTTCCAATGCCCGTATATCCAACGGCACTCTACGAAGTAATCGCTTGCTTACTGTTATTTGGTGTTTTATGGTTTTTGAGAAAAAGAATTAATGTAGCGGGCAGGTTAGCAGCGCTGTATCTTATGTTTAATGGGATCGAGCGTTTTACAATCGAAAAAATTAGAGTCAACACAAAATATGCAGACCTTCCATTTCAACCTACACAAGCAGAATTAATTTCCCTTTTCTTATTTTTAGGAGGTGTATTTTTATGGTGGAAAGCAGGCAAGTGGAACCAAAATAAACAATTAAAATAATACGATATGCCATCATTTGACGTAGCTAGTAAGGTAGACTTACAAACATTAGATAATGCCATTAATACAGTAAAAAAAGAAATCGCAGGCCGCTTTGATTTTAGAGATTCACCTGTTTCAATAGAGCTTAATAAAAAAGACTTTGTTGTTTCATTAGAAGTGGATTCTGACATGAAAATGAAGCAATTAATAGATGTTTTAATTAGTCGTGCCATGAAACAAGGGATCGACGGCAATGCCTTTGACTTCTCAAAAGATGCCTACCCAAGTGGCAAAGTGGTAAAAAAAGAGGTCCCAGTAACCAATGGCCTTAAACAAGAAGACGCCAAAAAGATGGTAAAAGCCATCAAAGACAGCGGTTTAAAGGTGCAAGCGGCCATTATGGACGATATTATTAGGGTTACAGCCAAAAAAATCGATGATTTACAGGAAGTTATCGCCCTTTTAAACGCTGGCAACTTTGGTATCCCATTACAGTATACCAACATGAAAAGCTAATAAAATTTGGCACATAAGCGTTTCTAGCCTAATTTTGCAACTCATTTAAAATAAGTGTACGGCCAAATCCGTACTACCTAAAAACCATAATTATGAAACAAGGTATCCATCCAGAAAATTATCGTTTCGTTGTTTTCAAAGACATGTCTAACGGTACTACTTTTTTAAGTAAGTCTACCGCAGCGTCTAAAGAAACCATCACTTTTGATGACGGTAACGAATATCCAGTTATCAAATTGGAGATTTCAAACACATCTCACCCTTTCTACACCGGTAAAAACATGTTGGTTGATACTGCTGGTAGAATTGATAAGTTCAAAAAGCGTTACGAAAAGAAGAAGTAATTCTTCTCCACATAAGTTTTTAAAAGCTGCTAGTTTATCTAGCGGCTTTTCTTTTTTACAACCCTTACCTTTGCCTTAATTCTAATCCTATGAAACTAGATATTTTAGCTTTTGGCGTTCACCCCGATGACGTTGAACTTGGCTGTGCCGGTACCATCATGGCTGCAATTGACCAAGGCAAAAAAGTGGGCATCGTAGATTTAACAAGAGGTGAATTAGGCACGAGAGGAACACCAGCTACACGAACACAAGAAGCGGCAGCGGCTGCAAAAATAATGGGCGTGGATGTCAGGGAAAACCTAGACATGGCGGATGGCTTTTTTGCAAATGATGAAGCGCACCAACGAAAAATTATAGCCCTTATCAGAAAATACCAACCCGATATTATTTTAGCCAATGCACCCGAAGATCGACATCCAGATCATGGCCGAAGTGCAAAACTTGTTTCGGATGCCGCATTTTTAAGTGGCCTAAGAAAAGTAGAAACGATCCATGATGGTTTAGCACAAGAGGCCTGGAGACCAGCTTACACTTTTCATTATATCCAAGACCGTTTTATTCAACCATCTTTTGTAATTGATATCACGGCGTATATGGAAAGAAAAATGGAAGCAGTGCTTGCGTATGGAACTCAATTTACAAATGCAGATACGTCAGAACCACAAACCTATATATCATCTCCACAGTTTTTAGAAACCGTAAAAGCAAGGGCACTGATGCTAGGTAAAAGAATTGGGGTAGGATATGCCGAAGGATATATCACAGAAAAAATTATTGGCTTCTATAATTTTGATGCCATCATAAAACATACTACTTAATACGCAATCAAATTTTTTTTATGTCAAAAGTAAAAGTGGGTTTGGTACAAATGTCATGCAGTTCAAGCAAAGAAGAGAACATGCAAAAAGCCATTGCGGGCATTAAAGATGCCGCGGCAAAGGGTGCTAACATTGTATGCTTGCAAGAATTATTTACGTCACTCTATTTTTGTGATGTTGAAGACTACGATAATTTTAAATTAGCCGAAAAAATTCCGGGCGCTACCACAGATACACTAGGTCAAGTAGCAGCTGCATGCAATGTAGTAGTGATTGCTTCTTTATTTGAAAAAAGAACACAAGGTATTTACCACAATACAACAGCTGTAATTGATGCAGATGGAAAATATTTAGGCATGTACCGAAAAATGCATATCCCTGACGATCCTGCTTACTACGAAAAATTTTATTTCACACCTGGCGATTTAGGATACAAAACATTTGATACTAAATTTGCAAAAATTGGGGTTCTTATTTGTTGGGATCAGTGGTATCCGGAAGCGTCAAGACTCACTGCACTTCAAGGGGCCGAAATATTATTTTATCCAACAGCCATTGGCTGGGCTACTTCACAAGATGAAGCCACCAATATTGAGCAGTACAATGCTTGGCAAACTATTCAGCGCAGTCATGCCGTTGCCAATGGCGTGCACGTAGTAAGTGTAAACAGGGTAGGACTTGAACAAAATGGTGCTATGAAATTTTGGGGCGGTTCATTTGTGAGTAATCCATTTGGCACTTTATTATACAAAGGGTCTCACGATAACGAAGAAACAGAAGTGGTTGAAATTGATACAGAAGCCACAGACCGATACCGCACACACTGGCCGTTTATGAGAGATCGTCGCATTGACTCTTATGAAAATATCACCAAACGTTTTATTGACTAGAAATTTTTTGTTTTGAATACACCCAAATCATTAGGTTATTATTTTCCTGCCGAATTTGAAATGCATGAAGCCACTTGGTTAAGTTGGCCACATAAAGAAGCAAGTTGGCCGGGGAAATTAGATACTATATACCCCAACTATAGTTTGTTTGTAAAATACCTTGCAGCTTCTGAAAAAGTGCGCATCAATGTTGTGGATGCCACTATGCAAGCAGCAGCAACTGCTCATCTTGTTAAAGCGGGTGTTAATATGGATCAGGTAAGTTTTTATTTACATCCTACCAATGACGCTTGGTGTCGTGATCATGGCCCTGCTTTTTTAATTAACCCAGCTGCCGAGCAAAAAAAAGTTATTGTTGACTGGAATTATAATGCATGGGGTAATAAATATCCCCCTTACGATTTAGACGATGTTATTCCTACTTTAATTGGGAAGCATTTTGATATTCCAGTATACCATCCAGGCATTATTATGGAAGGAGGCTCTGTAGAATTTAATGGTACGGGTACTATTTTAACGAGTACCAGTTGTCTATTAAATCCGAATCGAAATAAACATTTAAACAAAGATCAAATTGAAAACTATTTGTTTGATTACTATGGAGCCAATCAGGTGTTGTGGGTAGAAGAAGGCATTGTAGGCGATGATACCGATGGCCACATCGATGATACCATTAGATTTGTAAATGAAGACACCGTACTTACGGTTGTAGAAGCAAATAAAGACGACGAAAATTATTCGATCTTACAAGATAACCTAACGCAGCTTAAAAAAATGCGCTTATTAAATGGCAAGCAATTAAATATTGTTGAACTGCCTATGCCCGAAGCTGTCATTTATGAAGATCAACGCTTACCCGCATCTTACGCTAATTTTTATATCTCCAACAAATTTGTAATTGTACCTACATTTAATTCGGTCCATGATGATCAGGCACTTTCTATTATTGCTCAGGCTTATAAAAATAGGGAAGTAGTGGGTATCGATTCTACCGATATTATTTGGGGGTTAGGCAGTTTTCATTGCTTGTCTCAACAGGAACCCTTAGTTTAATGTTCAAAATCATTTTGATGAAAAAATCAATCTTTGTTGGCTTTTTAGCACTATTAAGTTTGCCATTTATTTTTACGGCTTGTTTTAGAAATCCATACAAGGCCACCAATAAAAAACATACCCATCAAATAGATTCTTTGACTGATATTGCTGAACTACCAAACAATGGTGGCATTTTTTCCGACTCTGTAAAACAACCTCCTTACTGGGTGGGTACCACCAATTTTGGATTACGCAAACCAAATTTTGTAATCATTCATCATACGGCTCAAAATGCATGTGAAGAAACACTTAAAACATTTACCATACCACGAACAGCTGTAAGCGCACATTATGTAATTTGTAAAGATGGCACCATACATCAAATGCTTAATGATTATATGCGCGCCCAACATGCAGGCATTAGCAAGTGGGGAAATCTAATTGATATTAATTCTTCGTCTATTGGTATAGAACTTGACAACAACGGATTTGAACCTTTTGATAGCTTGCAAATCAATAGCCTATTGGTTTTACTCAATCGACTCAAACAAAAATATACCATTCCAACCCCTAATTTTATTGGCCATGGTGATATTGCACCCACCAGAAAAAACGATCCAAATTTTAGATTTCCTTGGAAGTTACTAGCTACAAATGGTTATGGCCTTTGGTTTGATGATACTTTACCGCCAGCCCCAAGCAATTTTAACCCTTATATCGCACTACGTATAATTGGATATGATGTAAAAGACACAATAGCGGCAGTGAGATCATTTAAAAGACACTTTTTACAAGACACCACAAAACGTTTAAACGCGGTTGACACTTTGGTACTCTCTAATTTACAGCGCAAATATTTTTAAAAATTTACTCAGAAAATATAAATCCTAACAATTGTTAGCTTATTTTTGCCCCACAAATTAAGCGTTTATGGATTTTAATTTAACAGAAGAGCAGCTGATGATTCAAGCTGCAGCACGTGATTTCGCTAAAAATAGTTGTTTACCAGGCGTTATTGAAAGGGATGAAAAACAATCATTTCCTAAAGAACAAATTATGCAACTAGCAGAACTTGGCTTTATGGGTATGATGGTGAGTCCAAATTATGGAGGTGCTGGAATGGACACCATTAGCTATGTACTTGCCATGGAAGAAATTAGTAAAATAGACGCGAGTGTTAGTGTGTGCATGAGCGTCAACAATAGTTTGGTTTGTTGGGGTCTTGAAGCCTTTGGTAACGAAGCGCAAAAACAAAAATATTTAACGCCGCTTGCAAAAGGCATTAAAGACAATGACCTTTATATTGGTGCATTTTTATTAAGTGAACCAGAAGCAGGAAGCGATGCGACGAGTCAACAAACCACTGCCGAAGATAAGGGCGATTATTATTTATTAAATGGTACTAAAAATTGGATTACAAATGGTTCTAGTGCCTCTGTATATTTAGTAATTGCACAAACAGATCCTGCAAAAGGGAGTAGAGGTATCAATGCATTTATAGTAGAAAAAAATAGCCCTGGTGTTACGGTAGGTGCGAAAGAAAATAAATTAGGCATTAGAGGAAGTGATACGCATTCGATTATGTTTAACGATGTAAAAGTGCCAAAAGAAAATAGAATAGGCGAGGATGGGTTTGGATTTAAATTTGCCATGAAAACCCTTGCTGGTGGCCGTATTGGTATTGCCGCCCAAGCGCTAGGTATTGCAAGCGGTGCTTACGAATTAGCACTAGGCTATAGCAAACAAAGAAAGGCATTTGGCAAAGAAATCATGCACCACCAAGCCATACAGTTTAAGTTAGCTGACATGGCAACAAAAGTGGAAGCAGCCAGACTACTTTGTTTTAAAGCAGCAGCCGACAAAGATGAGGATAAGGATTATGGATTTTCATCTTCTATGGCAAAGGTATATGCTAGTGAAGCAGCCATGTGGATATCCACAGAAGCCGTGCAAGTGCATGGTGGTTATGGATTTGTGAAAGAATACCATGTAGAACGCCTGATGCGAGATGCAAAAATTACACAGATTTATGAAGGCACGTCAGAAATTCAAAGAATAGTAATTAGTAGACATATTTTGTCTAACTAATCGTTTCTTAGGCTTCCATTTCTAACACCTTTTCAAAAACGGTTTCATACTCTGTGTTGAGTGTGGCAAGTTTTTGTTGTACCGTCTTATATTCTGATTCGAGTGATGCAAACTTTGCAGGATTGGTATAGGTATCTGGGTTACCAAGTTCCTGTTCAATAGCTTCTTTTTGAACTTTGGTACTATTGATATCAAGTTCTAAATTTTGAAGTCTCTTTTTTTGCTTTTGTAATTCTTTTTGAAAATCTTTATCGATAGCCGTATTAGGGGTAGGTGCTTTTGTTTCAGGAACATGAACCTTTGGAACAGGCGCTGCGGCAGGCGCAATAGGAGTAGATCCTTTATTATCTTTTTGCTTAGCAGCCATACGTTCATTCCATTCTACCCACTCTGCGTATGTACCTTTAAACTCTTTAATTTGATGGTCTACAATTTCCCAAATTTTATTGGCAGTTTGAGATATAAAATAACGGTCGTGACTAATTAAAATATAACTGCCTTCGTATTTGTTAAGGGCACCAGCGAGTAACTCTACCGAGTGCATGTCTAGGTGGTTGGTAGGTTCATCTAGTAATAAAAAGTTAGCCTTACTCACCATTGTTTTGGCAAGTGCCACCCTTGCTTTTTCACCACCACTCAATACACGTATTTTTTTATCTACATCATCACCACTAAATAAAAACGCCCCTAAAATACTACGAAGTTCTACATCCGTTTTTTTACTACCACATTGTTGCATTTCTTCCATAATCGTATGGGTAAGTGTAAGTGCTTCTAGTTGGTGCTGTGCATAAAAACTTTCATCTACGTTATGTCCCCAAACCCTTTCACCACTGTGCTGCTCGGTACCACCCACAATTCGAAGAACAGTAGATTTACCTTTACCATTCGCGCCAATTAAGGCAATTTTATCGCCACGTTCAATTTCGGCAGTGGTATTTTTAACGATGGTTAAATCCCCAAATTGTTTGGTAATATTTTTTAAATCCACAAGTACTTTACCGGGCACTTTATCAAGTTGGAAATTAATGCGTAAATCCGGTCGCTCTAATTGAACATCATCTATTTTGTCAATTTTATCGAGTCGTTTTTGAATACTCTGTGCTTGCGCTGCTTTACTAGCTTTTGCTTTAAAGCGTTCAATAAATCTTTCTTGTTGACGAATATAATCTTGTTGATTTTCAAAAGCTTTTTGTTGCATTTCTATACGCAATGCTTTTTCGCTTTCATAATAATTATAATCGCCACTATAAATATGTAAAGACTGTTGGTACACCTCAACAATTTTGTTAACCATTCTATTTAAGAAAAACTTATCGTGGCTAACAATCACAACACTACCTCTGTAATGCAATAAATATTTTTCTAACCACTCGATAGAGGGTAAGTCAAGGTGGTTGGTAGGTTCATCGAGTAATAGCACATCGGGTTGTTGCAATATCATTTTAGCAAGCAGTACACGCATACGCCAACCTCCACTAAATTCTTTGTAGGGTCTTTTTAAATCTTGACTGCTAAATCCAAGTCCATGCAACACTTCTTCTGCTTTGTGCTGGATGTTATATCCATCTAATACATCCAATTCATGAAGCGCGTCAGTATATTTAATAAGCAGGTCATTGTTATCCGAATCTTTTTCGAGCGCTATACCAAGTGCCTCAATTTCTTTTTCGAGGGCTCTCACGCGTTCAAATGCACCGAGTGCCACTTCGGTGATGGTTTCACTGGTATCAAAACTCAATAAATCTTGGTGTAAATAGCCAATGGTGGTATCCCTGCTTTTTTCTACCGTTCCCTTAGAAGGTGAGTATTCGCCCACCAATACTTTTAATAGGGTAGATTTTCCAGTTCCATTGTATCCAATAAGCCCAATACGATCTCCGGGTTGAATATGCCATGTAGCGTCTTCTACAATAACCCTTGCACCAAATTCGAACGTTACATTTTGTAAACCAATAAGCATATATAGACTGTATTTGTGGCCGCAAAGGTAACCCCAAATTTTATAACCTAAACCTACTTATTGGGTTTGTATTCAATAATAATTTTAGCGTTCTTTTTTTCGTCGGAGGTTAAAAATATTTCCTGCCTTTTTTTACCAATGGTTACTACCATAACGGCCGTGTTAGGCGGTATTTCACCTAAGTTTTCAGCAACTAAGATCAGTTCATGTAAAGAAACATCTGTGCCACAATTAAAGGAATAGGTAAGTGGCTGGTAATTGAGTCTCCCTTTTTTGATAACCTGTTCGCCATTATGGAACAGACTAATGGTATCATTATCAATGGTTCCATTGTCAATAAGTTCTATTTTAACATCAGGTTCGCTACTAATTATTCTTTTAATTAAGAAGTTTTCTCTACTCACCAAAACCTTTGGCTGAGATACTGAATTGGTTAATTTTTTAACGTCTGTTGGCGGTGTTTTTATATTCAATGGTATTTGATCAGCATCTGATTCTTTTTCTTTTTTGACAACATCGGTATCCGTATTTGAAGGCTTAGCAAGTGTTTTTTGTTGGGTAATGGGAACCTGAGGTTTTGGGTGAGCCAAAAAATCTTCTAACTCAAAATCACTTTTTAAAACCCTTTCTAGGTATACTTTTCCATTACCGCAATCTTTTTTATTTTTTGCATTGGTAGAAATAAATGTACCTTGCAACACTTCTAATTTCCCAATTTTCACATAATCTAAATAGCAGGTCATTAAACAGGGTTCGCTATTACTTCCAATTTTTAATTCAACTAGTTTTAGTTCCTTTAAGATTAAGTTTTTGCTACTAACAGTATAAATCCCTTGCATTGTAGATTTTCCATAAAAAACAGTAGACTTGTAAGAATAGGTAACCCCCTTCACACTATTATCTGTTTGCTGGTCAATTTGGACCTCATATTTGTACATTTCTTCCCCTATATCATCTCTGAAAATGCCATTGGCGGCACTAAAATAACCACGCCATATACCCGTAATTTTTTGGGCATGAACACTGGTCATTAAAAACAATAAAGAAAACAGGGTAAAAATCAATCTCATTGCGGCAAATGTAAGCTCTTATAAAAGTATTAAAATCTAAAGAAGCGTTAAAACGAAAAACTCAGCGCTTTCCTTTATTTTTGCACCAGTAACCCATTAGTGGTTAAATAGTTAAGTTAGACCTATGATAAATATAAAATTTCCAGATGGTGCCGTTAGGCAATATGAAGCAGGCATTTCTGCCGATGGCATAGCAAAATCTATTAGTGAAGGACTGGCCAGAAAAGTATTGGCTGCGAATGTAAATGGAGAAGTTTGGGACAGTACAAGGCCCATTACTTCTGATGCCTCTTTGCAATTACTTACATGGGATGATGATGCAGGAAAAAATACTTTTTGGCATTCGTCTGCGCACTTAATGGCAGAGGCAGTGGAAGCATTATACCCAGGTGTTAAATTTTGGGTAGGTCCTGCGCTTGACAAAGGATTTTACTACGATATCGATTTAGGTGATCGTCATTTAACAGAAGATGATTTAATTGCGATTGAAAGAAAAATGAATGAGCTTGCAAAAGCAGCGAATACTTTTACAAGAAAAGAAATTTCAAAAGCAGATGCCATTGCTTATTTTACCGAACGCAATGATCCTTATAAATTAGATTTATTAGAAGGTTTACAAGATGGCAATATCACACTCTACTCACAAGGTAATTTTACCGACTTATGTAGAGGGCCGCATATACCAAATACAGGTGCCATTAAAGCCATTAAACTAACCAATATTGCAGGTGCTTATTGGAAGGGTAACGAAAAAAATAAAATGCTAACACGCTTGTATGGCGTGACTTTCCCGAATCAGAAAGAATTAGATGCGTATCTTTTAATGCTTGAAGAAGCTAAAAAAAGAGACCACCGAAAACTAGGTAAAGAGCTTGGTATTTTTACCATGGATGATGATGTAGGTCAGGGCCTTCCATTATGGTTACCAAATGGAACCATCATTATTGAAGAGTTAGAAAAATTAGCAAAAGAAACAGAAGAAATAGCAGGATATAAACGTGTGGTTACACCGCACATTGCAAAAGAAAGTATGTACCTCACCAGTGGTCACTTACCTTACTATGCAGATAGTATGTTTCCACCCATGGAACTCGATGGTACTAAGTATTATTTGAAGGCAATGAACTGTCCGCATCACCATAAAATATTTGATGCAGAACCAAAGAGCTACAAAGATTTACCATTTCGTATTGCAGAATATGGTACCTGTTACAGGTACGAACAAAGTGGTGAATTATTTGGACTCATGCGTGTGCGTTGCCTGCACATGAATGATGCACACATCTATTGTAACAAAGAACAATTTGCCTCCGAATTTAGAGCTGTAAATGATATGTATACCAAGTACTTTAAAATATTTGGTATTGATAAATACGTGATGCGTTTGAGCTTACACGATCCTGCTAAACTGGGCGCTAAATATGTAAATGAACCTGAGTTGTGGAAGGAAACTGAAGCTATGGTGCGGCAAGTACTTATCGAATCAGAAATACCTTACGTAGAGGTTCAGGACGAAGCTGCGTTTTATGGCCCTAAAATTGATGTTCAAATTTGGAGTGCGATAGGTAGAGAATTTACCCTTGCCACCAACCAAGTAGATTTTAATTCTGGTAATAAATTCAAATTAAGCTACGTTAACCAAAATAACCAGCCCGAAGTTCCACTTATTATTCACCGTGCACCACTAGGTACGCACGAGCGTTTTATTGGATTCTTACTTGAACATTATGCGGGCAAATTTCCGGTTTGGTTATCCCCTTTACAGGTTAAAATCCTACCTATTTCCGATAAGTTTATGGAGTTTGCCGAATCGGTTAAACAACAGCTAAAAGCAGCAGGCGTAAGGGTTGAGATAGATGACAGATCCGAAAAAATTGGTAAAAAAATTAGAGATACCGAACTTCAGCGCGTACCATATATGCTTGTTGTAGGGGAGAAGGAAACCCTCGAAAATAAGCTATCTGTGCGCAGACAAGGTAAAGGTGATTTAGGCATGCAGGACACGCAGGTATTTATCGATGCAATTATTCAGGAAATTCATGAACGTAAATCCGGCGAATAGCCTAAATAGCTTTATCTTTACCCTTCAAAATATTACTAACAAAACAAGTTTTAATGGCATTACCACCAAGAGGCGGCGGAAGATTTAACCCAAGGTTCCAAAGACAACAAGAACCAGAACACCGAATTAACGACAGAATTAGAGTACCACAGGTACGTTTAGTAGGCGACAACGTTGAAGTTGGCGTTTATTCTACCCAAGAAGCACTCAAAATAGCTCAAGAACAAGAATTAGACCTTGTAGAAATCTCTCCAACAGCTGATCCTCCCGTTTGCAAGGTAATAGATTATAAAAAATTCTTATACGAGAAAAAGCGCAAAGAGAAGGAAATGAAAGCCAACTCTAAGCAGTCTGAAATCAAAGAAATTAGATTTACGCCTAGTACCGATGATCATGATTTTGACTTTAAGGCTAAACACGCCGAAAAGTTCCTAAAAGACGGTAACAAGGTAAAAGCATACGTACAATTTAAGGGTAGAGCCATCATGTTCCAGGACAGAGGCCAATTACTACTCCTAAAATTTGCCGAGCGATTAGCAGAGGCTGGTACCCTAGAAAGTATGCCTAAACTAGAAGGTAAGCGTATGTTTGCCATTTTTACCCCTAAAACAGGTAAAAAGAAATAGTTGCTCATATAGGAGATTATTCATAATTTTGCATCCCAATTTCCCAAATGGCTCAACAAGTGTCTCGCCTGTGCTAGACCGCCAGTAGGGTGTAATCTTTAACTAGATTATTAACATGCCAAAGGTAAAAACAAACTCAAGCGCAAAAAAGCGTTTCAAAGTCACTGGTAGTGGTGAAGTAACATTCCAAAAGCCGTTTAAAAGGCACATCTTAACCAAAAAATCAAAAAAACGTAAAAGAGCACTAAACAAAAAAGGTTTAGTTGGATCTACTAACAAAGACTTCGTTCTTCGTTTATTACGCTTAAAAGGTTAATTTTTAGAAGTACCATTCACAAACAACATTATCAAACAGCAATTACCAATTAGGTAGGCGCTTTCAAACAAATTAATATGCCACGTTCAAAAAATGCAGTAGCATCGAGAGCTAGGAGAAAAAGAATTCTTAAGCAAGCTAAAGGGTTCTACGGTAAGCGTAAAAACGTTTATACAGTAGCCAAAAATATCGTTGAGAAAGGTTTAACCTATTCATACGTAGGTCGTAAACTTAAAAAGCGTGAATACCGTCAATTATGGATTGCACGTATCAACGCAGCCGTTAGACAAGAAGGACTAACTTATAGCCAATTTATCAATAAATTGAGTGTTAAGGGTATCGAACTTAACCGTAAAGTATTAGCAGACCTTGCTATGAATGAGCCAGCTAGCTTTAAGGCTTTAGTTGACCAAGTTAAATAAGGTAGCTTACTGTAAAAAATTAATATAAAAAACCGAGTAGTATATATACTGTTCGGTTTTTTTATTCGTTTATATAACTATTTTTAGAAGTTTGTCGTTCACCCTTTTTAAAGCAACCGCGTAAATGAACAATTCTTATACCTCGCTCGTTAACCAAACATTCCATTTTCCCCAACCAGGGTTTGACATAAATGATAATGGTTACTTACAATTCAATGATTTAGATTTAAAAAAGATCATTGAAAAGCATGGTACGCCTTTAAAGTTAACCTACCTACCAAAAATTGGTATGCAAATTAACAAGGCCAAAGACATGTTTAAAGCTGCTTTTAAAAAGCACAAATATGAAGGTGAATATTTTTATAGCTATTGCACTAAAAGTTCTCACTTTTCATTTGTGGTGGAAGAGGCACTAAAACATAATATTCATTTAGAAACATCCTACGCATATGATATTGAAATCATCAACAGACTTTATCAGCGCAGAAAAATTAATAAAGACACTTACATTATTTGTAATGGCTACAAGCAAAAGTCTTACACATCTCGTATTACCAAACTCATCAATACCGGTTTTAAAAATGTAATTCCAATTCTAGACAATAAAGAGGAATTGATGGCCTACAAACGTGGTGCCAAACAACCATTTAAAGTGGGTATTAGAGTAGCTGCAGAAGAAGAACCAAACTTTCCTTTTTATACTTCAAGACTAGGTATTAGAGCAAAAGATATTTTAGAATTTTATGTAGATGAGATTGAAGGATTTGAAGATAAGTTTCATTTAAAAATGCTTCATATCTTTTTAAACAAAGGTATCAAAGATGATATTTATTACTGGTCAGAACTAAATAAAATCATCAACCTCTATTGCCAATTAAAAAAGATTTGTCCTGAATTAGACTCTATAAATATTGGTGGCGGATTTCCAATTAAACACTCGCTTGGATTTGAATATGATTATCAGTTCATGATCAATGAAATTGTGAGTAATATTAAAAAGGCTTGTAAAAAAGCCAAAGTGCCCATGCCAAACATTTACACCGAGTTTGGTAGTTATACCGTTGGTGAAAGTATGGCGCATATTTACAGCGTATTAGCTGAAAAAAATCAGAACGATAGAGAGTGCTGGTATATGATTGATTCATCTTTCATTACAACACTTCCCGATACCTGGGGTATTGGTGAAAAGTTTTTGATGCTTCCCATTAATAAATGGGACAATGAATACCACCGTGTGGTATTAGGAGGGATTACCTGCGATAGTCATGATTATTATGATTCTGAGGAACATATCAATGAAGTGTTTTTACCTAAACTAAAAACCCAAGATCCTAAGGACCAAGAATCCAATAAAGAACCACTCTATGTAGGTTTTTTCCATACCGGTGCTTATCAGGATCAAATTAGTGGTTACGGAGGTATCAAGCACTGTCTTATTCCTTCTCCAAAACACGTGATTGTAGAAAGAGATAGAAATGGTAAACTTATTGAATGGGTATATGCAAAAGAGCAAACCGCTCAATCAATGCTTAAGATTTTGGGCTACCTCCGTTAAACGCCTCAAAAACAGCGCGAATAGTAGGGTAGGTTTCAAGTAAATATTGAGACATTTGTTCCATTGGAACCCACTCAATCCTTTCAATATCTTCTTCGGTTTGAGGAACGAGTGTTTCCTTTTCGAAAGAAAGCATAGCATACCAGTGTGTGTGTTTCTCTACTTCTTTGTTCATCCATGAATCAAAATACTGATGGATCGTTTTGCATATAAACGGCCCAAGTTCGATGGCTTGAAGCCCTGTTTCTTCCCTAACTTCCCGTACCGCGCATTCAGGTATCAATTCACCAGCATCCAGCTTTCCTTTGGGTAAATCCCAAAAGCCACGTCTGTAAATTAACAGTATTTCACCCTTGCTGTTTTGAACAAGTCCGCCTGCGGCAATTATAATTGGAAGTTCCATTGTGCATCAAATGTCTACTATTTTTTGAATTGTACGTACAATTTATTCTAAATAGCCCCTAATTTTGAACTATGACAAACGAAATAGCCGTTGCTGAAAAATTGCTACAAGTAGCAGCCGTTAAATTAAGTCCAAACGAACCATTTACTTGGGCAAGTGGTTGGAAAAGTCCAATTTATTGCGACAATAGAAAAGTTCTTTCTTTCCCTTATGTGAGAGACTTTATTAAAAGTGAAATGTGCAATGTCATTTTCGAAAAATTTGGTGAAGCAGCAACATTAGCGGGTGTTGCAACAGCCGGTATTCCATGGGGTGCCATGGCAGCGGATCAATTAAAACTTCCATACATCTATGTAAGACCGAAACCAAAAGAACACGGCTTAGGTAATCAAATAGAAGGTGCTTTTACCCCAGGTCAAAAAGTACTTGTGATTGAAGATTTAATTTCTACAGGTAAAAGTTCTTTACAAGTAGTGGATGTATTAAGAGCCGCAGGCGCAGAAGTAGTAGGAATGGTGGCTATTTTCACCTACGACTTTGCACAAGCATCAGAAGCATTTGCAGCAGCCAATGTTCCCTTTGTTTGTTTAACCAATTATCCTTCTTTAATTACACTTGCCGTAGAAAAAGGATACGTTACCAAAGAACAAGAAAGTATTTTATTAGATTGGAGAAACAGTCCATCCACCTGGACAGGAAAATAATACGATGAAAAAAATTATTGTTTTAACAGCATTTATTTTTAGTTGTTATAGCGCAACTGCACAGTCTGCAAAAGCAGAATGGGTCATTTTAAAGTCCAATAATTTAAAATGTTGGGAGTGCAAAGATGTATTGGACAAATACCTAACTAAAGAAAAAGATAATACGGAAGGCGGTATTGTTCAGTGGAAAATAAATTTATTACAAGGAGAAGTGCGCATTCAGTATTTACCGGACAGAACAAGCGCAGATGAAGTGAGGACATCCGTTAACAATGCAGGTTTTGACACAGATAATGATAAAGCATTAGACGAAGCATATAAAAAATTACCACCAAGCTGCAAAAGAGCAGCAGAGGGCGGTGGGCCGCAATTACGCAAACCCTGTCATGTAAAACCATATCTATAAACTAATGGTTTGTTTAGTTTCGTAAGTGAACGGAACGTCAAAAAATATTGACCCTTTACCAATTTTAGTTTTCCCTTTTACTTTAATGAGTACTTCTTTATTCATAAATAAAGAAAATGCGTTTTTAAACACACCACCCATTGAAACGCGCATTCGAGAAGGGAGTTCGAAATTTTGTTTTTTAGGAATATGCATCAGCGTATCGAGCGCATACTTTCCAAGGTACCTATTGTCGATGTATACATCACAGTCAACCTTTTTTAAATCGACTTTAAAATTATTAGGATTGAAATAAACAAGATTTAAAGAAAGATCCAGGTATTCAAACCCTACATTATTCACCTTTACATTATTAATGCCTTTGTATTCAAACCCTTGTGGCTTTGAGCAACTCAATAAAACTATAAAGAGGGTGCAATAAAATAGATAAATTCGTTTCAATTGAATTATTTTGCACAAAGATAATTGCATAGTCCAAGAGAACTAATATTTCGTGTTAAAATTAATAAATGCCACCTTTAAGAATTGAATCTCAATATTTTGGATCGGTACTGTACATCCAACAAATTGCTTTGGCAAATGCCGCTGTTATTGATGTACATGAGCCTTTCAAAAAAATGAGTTTTCGAAATCGTACCACAATTATTAGTGCGCAAGGCCCCCTTTTATTAACCGTTCCATTACAACACGGTAGAGACCAAAAAGCACCCATGCAAGATGTAAAAATATGCTATGCTCAAAATTGGCCAAGTAAGCATATAAAAGCATTGACTTCTTGCTATAAAAGATCGCCATTTTTTGAATATTACGAAGAAGGAGTGCGTCAACTTTTACAAAAAGAACACCTCTATCTAGTAGACTTAAACATGAGTATTCTAAGTTGGTTAGAAAAAGTACTTAAAATCCAATGTAACATTTCAAAATCAACGGCAGCCATCCCATATTTAGATGCTAGTGTAAAAGAGGTTAGGGACAGTTCAAATTTTGTGGATGCCAATCAAAATAATGCAATTCAAGTGTATCCGCAGGTCTTTTCCGATAAAATTGATTTCCTTCCAAATGTCAGCATTTTAGACCTTCTATTTTGCATGGGCCCATCTGCAAATATTTATTTGAAAGACAGTGGTTTATAGTGTTTTTGCATCTTATTATTTAGTAAATTTAATTTCAAAAATTAAACCCTACACATAATTAAGTGTCAAAGCGCAACAATATGATGTGTCGTAAATACAAGTTATTTTTTATTTTAATATGTATACTAGTTAGCGGCACAGTATATGCACAAGATTATTCCAATAAGGGTACAGATTTTTGGTTGGGATATGGATACCACGTAAATATGGCTGGCAATCCAGCAAATGGCGGAACACAAGACATGATTTTGTATTTTACCTCCGACAAAAATGCAAAAGTTACCGTAGAAATTCCAGCTGTTGGATATACTGCTACCTACACCGTTACGGCTAATCAAACAACACTATCCAATCCTTTACCAAAATCAGGCGCCCAAGATTCTAGAATTAATGTGACAGGACTTTTAAAAAGAGGTATTCATATTACTTCCGATGTGCCCATTGTTGCTTATGCGCATATCTATAATGCAAGTATTTCAGGTGCCACCTTGCTATTTCCAACAAACACACTAGGCAAAGAATATTATTCTGTAAACTATACACAACAATCCAATGCAAATGATGCCAACTCATTCTTTTTTGTCGTTGCCACCGAAGATAATACCACTATTGAAATTACGCCATCGGCAGCCAATGTCAATGGTTTAGCACCTGGTGTGGCTACAACCATCCCTGTTACATTAAATCAAGGGGATGTATATAGTGTATTTGGAACTGTATCTGGAACAAGAGGTACCGACTTAACAGGATCAAAAATTCGATCTATAAGTTCTGGTTCAACAGGATCTACTGGTTGTAAAAAAATTGCTGTTTTTTCTGGATCGGGAAAAATAAGTATTGGAAGTACAGGAAACGGAAGTGCCGATAATTTAATTGCACAATCTTTACCTGCTGTTGCATGGGGGAAAAAATATTTAACAGCACCAACAGGATCGCAACCTAATAACTACTACCGTGTTTGTGTAACCAATCCAAATACAGTAGTTAAATTAAATGGAACTATTATTCCAAGCACTAGACTTATCAATGGTTTTTATTATGAATTTTTTAATGGAAATTATAATGGCGTAAATGCAACTACAAACCCTGCTATACCTAATGTTATTGAAGCTGACATACCAGTTTTAGTGGCTCAATATTGTACAACGCAAGGTGTTGATGGAAATTTAGGTTTTATTGCTAATTCAAGTACAGGTGGTGACCCTGAAATGATTTATTTAAGTCCTGTCGAACAAACAATTAATAATATTACCCTATACTCTGCTAACAGATATAATATTTTACAGAGCTACATTAATGTGATTTTAAAAAAAGGAGGAGAAAATAGTTTTACGTTAGATGGAGTATCACAAACTGCCAATTTTTTAACACACCCAGGTGACGCCAATTATAAATATGCCATCTTAAAAGTAAATGCTGGGAATCATAACTTATATTCTGATACAGGATTCAATGCCATTGCCTATGGATTTGGGAATGCTGAAACCTATGGATATAACGCAGGAACAAACGTAAAAGACTTCTCTCAAACAGCATCGTTTCAAAATCCATTTGGCCGAATAGACTCTGCTGTTACTTGTGTTAATACACCCGTTTCTTTTTCTGTTCCACTAAATTTTACACCCGTAAATATTAGATGGGATTTTAGTGCAGCTAAAAACATTACACCATCTGCTGTTATTGGACCAACTACCAACCCCACTCCCGATAGTACAATTTATGTTAATGGACAAAATATCAATTATTATAGCCCCAATACAACTTTCTCCTTTACCGCATCCAATACTGCTGCGCTAAGAGATACCATTAAAATGTATACAACTTCCACAACCCCCGATGGCTGTGGAAGTACCGAGCAAGTTGTTTCTATCCCTGTAAAAGTAAACGATAAACCAGCATCTAATTTTACATTAACCCATGCAGGTTGTTTACAAGATTTGGTATATATAAATGCACCAGCAACAAATGCCATTAAGTGGCTTTGGGATTTAGGAAATGGCACCACCCTTGTAAACTTTGATAATACAATAAGCCCTATCAGGTATTCAGTTGCCAATAATTATACTATCAAATTAAGGGTTGTTTCTGACATTGGCTGTGCTTCTGATGACGCCACTGCAACCGTAAATATTTCTGACAAACCAGTTGCAAATTTCATAGCTCCAAACATTACCTGTGTTAATGCACCTATTAAATATACTGATGCCTCTCGAATAGGAGTGGGTACCATTTCAAAATGGATTTGGAATACCGATAATGGTTCTGGAGCATATACCAATACAACTAATGCAGATCAACTTGTTACCTATACTAATTTTGGAACAAAAGATGTACGTTTATTAGTGGAGTCAAGTACTGGGTGTAAGAGTGATACATTTAGACTCGCAAATCCAGTATTTATTCACACAGCTCCAACACCTGGTTTTATTATTCCAGAAGTTTGTTTAGATGATGCGAGTGCTATATTTACAGATACTACAACCTC
>JBMSJE010000017.1:0-30582 GCA_049418605.1 Sediminibacterium sp.
CATACCAATAAAGCCAACTGGGTAAAATAATTTTTATGAAGGCAATGATACTAGCAGCAGGACTCGGTACAAGGCTAAAACCCTTTACAGATAAGCATCCTAAGGCGCTTGCGGTAGTGAATGGAAAGTCTTTACTACAACGTAATATCGAATACTTGCAAAAAATTGGTATCACAGAAGTGCTTATTAATGTGCATCATTTTGCAGATCAAATTATTGATGCCGTTACTATAAATAATGGCTGGGGTTCTACTATTACTATATCGGACGAAACGGACGCTGTATTAGAAACGGGTGGTGGTTTAAATAAAGCGGCTTGGTATTTTGAGAACGAAACCTCATTTGTACTGATCAATGCAGACATACTCACCAATTTAGAATTAGACGCACTTATTGCGCAGCACACTTCATCTGGCGCCCTCGCTACGCTCGCTGTTTCTGTCAGAAACAGTAGTAGGTATTTCTTGTTTGATGAAGCAGGTAAATTGTGCGGATGGAAAAATCAAAATACCGGAGAATATAAGCCAGCACATTTAAATGATAGTAACACGGAACGCCTGCATGCAAAGGCGTTTAGTGGTATTCAGGTAATTGATACCAAGTTACTTTCGATGATGCAAAGGGAGGGTAAATTTTCGATGGTGGATGTGTATTTAGACCTCTGTACTACACAAAATATTATGGCATATGATCATACTGGCGCAACATTATTAGATGTTGGTAAACCAGAAAGTTTAGAATTAGCGGCTACGCTGTTTGTATAAAGCGCGGTAATTTTTGCGCAATATTATCTGTGTGTGATTATTTTTTGAGGGGTCACTTCTGTGCAAAAAGTTCGCCTTGTACCTGCCTTATACTCTAATGTAAATTTTCTTTTTATCGAGCACATATACAATGCTCCAATAAAAGGCAATCATACATATAGCGTAAACCAAAGATCCGTTGCGTAAATCTTCGGAAATGGGTTTGCAAATATGGTTCCAAAACCAAGGTAATGCACTGGTGGTGGTGTGTCCTGCTTCTAAACTAAGATCTTCGAAACGCAGTAGTGCCAGCACTCTTGGCAAAAAGCCCGACAAGAAAAATATAAAGAGTGGGTTCTTTCCAAACACGTCAAAAAACTTGCTCCAAGCGCCTTTTATTTCTTTAAACTCAATTAAATAAATGAGTACACTGATGGTTACAATGGCAAGGCCTGTTGTATATAAAACATAACTACTGGTCCATATTTTTTTATTGATCGGAAATACCATATCCCAACATAATCCTGCTACAATTAATACCACGCCAATAATAAGTAAGTTGGAAAGCATTTCAAAAGATTTCCCTTTTTGTTGAATATATTGGCCTACTAAAAATCCAAAAATCACTTGTACAATACCGGTAATGGTGCTTGTGATACCTTCTGGATCAAACGCCACGCCTTCGCCATGGTACATATGCGTTTCCCCTAAAATAAGTTTGTCGATACCGGTTCCAAAATAACCGTTCATGCTGTAAGGATCGCCAGGGGTTCCAAAAACTGCGGTTATAAACCAGTAGCTTAATAATAAAATACCGCCTAGTACAAACGCCCCTTTTGTTTTGGCATAATACACAATGATGGATGCAAAAAAGTAACTCAGCGCAATGCGTTGTAATACGCCAAGAATGCGCACGTTTTCCCATTTTTTAGCCACGAGTACGCCGTCTTCCCATTTAATAAACGGGCTCCAATTTAAAAAGAGTCCAATGCCAAAAATAAGTAGGGTACGTTTGGTTATTTTTTTCCAAAAAGCAGCACTGCTGCCTGCTTCAAATTTTGGCATTACAAAAGCCATCGCATTACCTACCGCAAACAGGAAAAAAGGGAACACTAAATCGGTGGGGGTTACGCCATGCCAAGGGGCATGTTTAAGGGGTCCATAGATATTTCCCCAGCTACCAGGGTTATTAACAAGTATCATGAGCGCCACAGTAGCACCTCTAAATACGTCTAAAGAATAGTAGCGTTGTTGTTGCATAGCAATTGTTTATGCTTGAAAGATAACAAATGTTGGCCTGATTTATGTATTTTGCAGGCCTAAAAGTAGCCTAGATAGGCTCATATTATTATTAAGTATTATGGGAAAGAATATTTTAATTACGGGTGGTGCGGGATTTATTGGATCGCATGTTGTTCGTTTGATGGTGACCAAATATCCAGGGTATCAAATTTTTAATTTGGATGCGCTTACGTATGCGGGTAATCTCGAAAATTTAAAGGACATTGAAAACGCCCCTAATTATCATTTTGTAAAGGCGGATATTTTAGATGCAGCGGCATTAAAAAATATTTTTGAGCAGCATAACATAACTGATGTTATTCATTTGGCTGCCGAGTCACATGTAGACCGCTCCATTGTTTCGCCATTAGATTTTGTGTATACCAATGTTATTGGAACGGTTAACTTATTAAATACGGCTAAAGATTTTTGGAAGCCGGATTTAAGTTACGAAAATGCCCACGATGGCACTTGGGACAGCAAACGTAATCACCTATTTTATCACATTTCAACGGACGAAGTGTATGGTAGTTTAGGAAAAGAAGGACTATTTACCGAAACAACTTCGTACGATCCTAACTCGCCATATTCTGCAAGTAAAGCGGCGAGTGATCATTTTGTGCGAGCATACGGTGAAACCTATCACTTACCCATTGTGGTTTCTAATTGTTCAAACAATTATGGCCCCAATCATTTTCCAGAAAAATTAATTCCTTTATTCATTCATAATATTATCAATAAAAAAGCCTTGCCGGTATATGGTGATGGCCTCTACACACGCGACTGGTTATATGTGATAGATCACGCGCGTGCTATTGATTTAATTTTTCATGAAGGGAAAAAAGGTGACACTTATAATATTGGCGGCTTTAATGAGTGGACCAATATTGACCTCGTTAAATTACTTTGCACTCAAATGGATGAAAAATTAGGACGTGCAAAAGGAGAGAGCGAAGGGCTAATTACCTATGTAAAAGACCGTCCTGGACATGATCGTCGTTACGCTATTGATGCAACTAAACTTAATAAAGAATTGGGTTGGACGCCTTCTGTTACTTTCGAACAAGGACTTGCTGCAACCATCGATTGGTATTTGCAAAATACGGCTTGGTTAGAAAACGTAACCAGTGGCGCTTACCAAACTTACTATAACCAAATGTATACGAACAGATAATGAGAATTGAGCAAACGCCATTAGTAGATTGTTTTATCGTTCATGAAAAAGTGCATGGCGATGCACGTGGTTATTTTATAGAAACATTTAATCAACGTGATTTTAATGCAGCATCGGGTCTTGATATTTTGTTTGTACAAGACAATCAATCTAGGTCAAGTAAAGGGGTGTTAAGAGGGCTTCATATGCAAAGAGGTGCGTTTGCACAGGCAAAGCTGGTAAGGGTTTTAGAAGGAGCTGTACTAGATATCGCCGTAGATTTAAGAAAGGGTTCTCCTAGTTTTGGACAGCATTATGCGATTGAATTAACTGCGGATAACCACAAACAATTTTTTGTGCCAGCAGGATTTGCACATGGTTTTGTGGTTCTAAGTGAAGCAGCAACATTTTTTTACAAGGTTGATAAATTTTATGAGCCTGGTAACGAAGTGGGTATTATGTACAACGACAAAGATTTAAATATCAATTGGCAGTTAGCAGACAATGAAATTATATTGTCTGAAAAAGATAAAACACTTGGAAGCTTTGCAGACTATGCAGCTTCTTTATAAATTAAATTAGCACATCATGAAAGGTATCATATTAGCAGGTGGTTCAGGCACTAGACTCTATCCAATTACAAAAGGAATTAGTAAGCAGTTAATGCCTATTTATGACAAGCCCATGATTTATTATCCGCTTTCTATTTTAATGTTAGCGGGTATCAAAGAAATTTTAATTATCACTACACCCGAAGACAGCGTGCAGTTTCAGCGTTTATTAGAAGACGGTTCTGAACTGGGTTGTACGTTTAGTTATGCCGTTCAAGAAAAACCAAATGGTCTTGCACAAGCTTTTGTAATTGGTGCAGACTTTATTGGTAACGATAAAGTAGCACTCGTACTTGGCGATAATATTTTTTACGGCGCAGGGTTTAGTAAACTCGTGCAGTCATTTAATAATATCGAAGGCGCTGCCGTTTTTGCCTATGAAGTAAATGATCCAGAGCGTTATGGTGTGGTAGAATTTGACGAAAATAAAAAAGCCATTTCTATCGAAGAAAAACCGGCGCAACCTAAATCTAATTACGCCGTGCCTGGTTTATACTTTTACGATAACGATGTGGTAGAAATTGCTAAAAATATTGAGCCTTCTGCTAGAGGTGAATATGAAATTACCACTGTTAACAATGAATACCTCCAACGTGGTACCTTACAAGTGGGCATCATGAACCGTGGAACCGCCTGGCTTGATACGGGTACTTTTGACTCCTTAAGTGATGCCTGCGAATTTGTAAGGGTTATTGAAAAGCGCCAAAGCCAAAAAATTGGCTGTATTGAGGAAGTTGCCTACCGCATGGGCTTTATTGACCGTGAGCAGCTCTTAAAACTAGCTGCTAAATACGAGAAAAGTGGCTACGGACAGTACCTGAAAGGAATAAAACCTTAGCATTCGAACAAAACGGGGAACCTGTTGTTATTGGCTTTATGGATGCATTTACCATTAAAGATTTAGAGAACCTTTCTGGGATTAAGGCCCATACTATACGCATATGGGAACAGCGCTATCAATTCTTGAACCCTTCAAGGACGGATACCAATATTCGTTATTATACCAACGAAGAGCTTATTACGCTGTTAAATATTGCCCTACTTAATAAGTACGGGTACAAGATTTCCCATATCGATAAGATGAAACCTATCGAAATGAAAGAACGTATTCTTTCATTAACACAATCGGAAGCACAGCTCGAAAGAATTGTGAATGAACTGATTGAGTGTATGGTGGACCTTCGTATCGAAGATTTTGAATCGGTACTGGATTTTCAAATTACCAGCAAGGGTATCGAAAAAACCATCACACAAATTATATTCCCATTCCTCGAAAGAATAGGCATACTATGGGTTACAAGCCGTGTGAATCCGGCGCAGGAGCACCTCGTAACCAATATTATTAGACAAAAACTGATTGTAGGGATCGAGAAAACTTCGCCTACTTTACAAGCAAATTCTACCGCCCTTTTATTCTTACCAGAAGGCGAGCACCATGAGCTAGGTATTTTGTTTATGTATTATTTGCTTAAAGCACGTGGGGTAAAAGTGCTCTATTTAGGTGCCAATGTGCCAATTAAAGACGTGCTCTACGTTGCAGATTTAAAGGCTCCAACCTTCGTTTACACCCACTTAACCTCGGTGGCAAACAATTTTAATTTCGAAAAGTTTTTGACAAGAGTAGGTGCTAACCTTCCAAAATACTCGGTTTTGGTATCTGGTTTACTTACCCAAACCTATAAAAAAGCGGTCCCAAGCAACGTAAATCTTAAACGTTCTTTACCGGAAGTGATGGATTATTTGAGCAAGATTGCCTAGTTAATTTTTCCAATTTTATGATAATATTTACGTAAGGAGCTGATAATCAGCTCCTTATTTGTTTAATAATTTTTATAAAAAATTAAACAAAATTGATTGTGGGATGCTTTTCATTGTTTAACTTTGATTTTATAAAATTAAACAAAATGTCTACTCCCGAATTTAACGAGCTCATCATCAATAACACTACATTTTTGAAGCCGTTTGCCTTCACACTCACGCGTGACAACGAATCGGCCAAGGATTTGGTGCAGGAAACACTGTTTAGAGCATTAGCTAACCGGGATAAATACAATGTTGGAACCAATATTAAGGCTTGGTTGTACACCATCATGCGTAACATTTTTATCAATGATTACCGCAAAAAATCAAAGCAAGCAACTGTTTTTGATAATACACCAAACGATTTTTTAATTGACAACAACCAAACATCAGTTAGTAACGAAGCGGTTGCTAAACTCAATTTAAAAGAAGTACAGGAAGCGATTCATAGTTTACCTATCATTTTCAAAAATCCTTTTTTATTATATTTTGATGGCTATAAGTATCACGAAATTGCTGATATGTTAAATGAGCCACTAGGCACCATCAAAAGCCGCATTCACTTTGCGCGTAAGCTCCTAAAAAATCAGTTGCACCGCTACTAGTTTTTGCTTATTTTTATTAGACTTTGAAACAATCTGTTGTTATTATCGGAAGCGGCTTTGCCGGTTTGTCTGCTGCGTCATTTATGGCAAAAGCAGGTTGGGATGTTACCGTTTTGGAAAAACATGAACAGCCTGGTGGAAGGGCGCGTAGGTATAAGGCCGAAGGTTTTACATTTGACATGGGGCCAAGTTGGTATTGGATGCCCGATGTTTTTGAACGTTATTTTAATCAGTTTAATAAGAGGGTATCCGATTATTACGAACTTATACGGCTGGATCCGTCCTACCGTGTATATTGGTCTGATGGTCCAGTAGATATTCCCGCCAATTACAATGCGCTTAAAAATTTATTTGACACCATTGAACCAGGTGCAGGTCATCAACTCGATTTATTTTTAGCAGAAGCAGCTTACAAATATGAAGTAGGGATTAATAAACTCGTGCACAAGCCAGGTCAATCAGTTACCGAATTTTTAGATTGGGAACTCTTTAAAGGCGTTTTTAAACTTGATGTTTTTAATTCTATTAAAAAGCACGTTGCAAAATATTTTAAAAATCCAAAACTGCGTGAACTCATGGAGTTTCCTGTTTTGTTTTTAGGCGCTTTACCAGAGCATACACCTGCGCTTTATTCTCTTATGAATTACGCAGACATCAAAGGCGGTACATGGTATCCTAAAACAGGGATGTATAATATTGTTGAAGGCATGTATGATTTAGCGGTGTCGCTTGGCGTACAATTTAAATTTGAACACGAAGTCACTTCTATCGAAGTTGAAAATAAAATCGCAAAACGCGTTTGTACGCGTAAAGGAAATTTTGAAGCAGATGTTATTATAGGTGGTGCCGATTATCACCACATCGAAACTGCGCTATTGCCTGCTGCTGCTAGGTCGTACAGTGCTGCTTATTGGGATTCCCGCGTTATGGCGCCTAGTTGTCTCCTTTTTTATATTGGACTTAATAAAAAATTAACGGACGTTCAGCACCATACTTTGTTTTTTGATACATCCTTTGATGTGCATGGTGCCGAAATTTATACCACAAAATCTTGGCCCACCGATCCTCTTTTTTATATGAGTATTACTTCTGTAACAGATAGTACTTCGGCGCCAGAAGGCCACGAAAATATGTTTTTACTCATGCCAGTGGCAACGGGTTTAGCAGGAGATACACAGGACGTTCGCGAAAAATATTTAGATCAAATGTTAACCCGCATCGAAAAGAGGCTCGGTCAATCCGTTAAGGATGCTATTGTTTATAAAAGGTCTTTTGCGCAATCTGATTTTATATTGGATTATCATGCCTTTAAAGGTAATGCATACGGGCTTGCAAATACGTTACTGCAAACGGCTATTTTAAAACCAAGCTGTCGTAGTAAAAAAGTAAAAAATCTTTTTTATACGGGTCAGTTAACAGTGCCAGGTCCGGGTGTGCCACCAAGTTTGATTAGTGGTGAAGTGGTGGCTGGACAAGTAGTAAAACATTATTCAACAAATAAAAACAAACAACTATGATGAACCTGTTTCATGAAGTGAGTCAGGATTGTAGTAGAATAACCACCGAAAAGTATAGCACTAGCTTTTCTTCGGCGATTAGATTGTTGCATAAAGACTTACGTACACCCATTTGTAATATTTATGGTTTTGTTCGTTTTGCGGATGAAATAGTAGATACTTTTCATGGTTATGATAAAGCCATGTTATTTGAAGAATTTAAAAAAGCAACCTACGATGCTATTGAAAGAGGCATTAGTTTAAATCCAATTTTACATAGTTTTCAAATGACCGTGAATCAATATAAAATTGATCATGCGCTCATTGACGCTTTTTTATATAGCATGGAACTTGATCTAGGTAAGCATACCTACGATAGAGCTGGTTACGAAACCTATATTTACGGCAGTGCCGAAGTGGTAGGTCTCATGTGTTTGTATATTTTTTGTGAAGGCAACCAGGCGCAGTATGATGCATTAAAGCCTGCTGCAAAAAGTTTAGGATCTGCATTTCAAAAAGTTAATTTCTTACGTGATGTAAAGGCCGATTTTGAAGGACTAGATCGTATGTATTTTCCAGATTGCGATTTTGCCAATTTCACACACGCAGATAAATTAGCCATTGAGCAGGATATTCAAAAAGATTTTGATGAAGCGTATGCAGGCATTTTAAATTTGCCTATAAAAGCAAGATTCGGTGTGTATGTTGCTTATAAATATTACCTCTCCTTGTTTAAAAAAATACAGCGCCTAGAACCTGCGCATATTTTAGAGTCTCGTATTCGTATTCCGGATTATGGCAAGGCCTTTATACTTGCAAAAGCCGGCATTAGAAGTCAGTTAAATATTATGTAAAGCCCCCTTTATGATAGAAGAAGTTGTGCTTGTAAACGAAAAGGATGAAGCGGTGGGCGCCATGGAAAAAATGGCGGCGCACGAGCAGGCGATACTTCATAGGGCATTTAGTGTTTTTGTTTTTAATACAGCCGGTGATTTATTAATGCAGCAGCGTGCCCATAGCAAATACCATAGCGGAGGGCTTTGGACCAATACTTGTTGCAGTCATCCAAGACCTGGTGAAGAAGTTGTAGCAGCTGCTACCAGAAGGCTACAAGAAGAAATGGGTTTTACAACAAGCCTTACAAAAGCATTTGATTTTACCTATAAAGCAGTATTTGAAAACGGATTAACAGAGCATGAATTTGATCATGTAATTATAGGACAGTATGATGGTTTAGTAGAATTTAATCCAAATGAAGTAGCTGCATGTGCATTTATGCAAGTGCAGGAATTAGAAAGGCAAATACAGGAAACACCAGAACGTTTTACAGCTTGGTTTCATATCGCTTATCCAAAATTAAAAGTATGGATGGCCGATCCACTAAATAAAGTACATGAAGTCTAAAAAAGCAGTGATAATTGGATCGGGCATTGCAGGACTTGCGGCAAGTATTAGGTTGGTGGCGCAGGGGTATGAAGTGCATGTATTTGAAAAATCAGACAAGCCAGGGGGGAAAATCGGTCATTTTTCGGAAGCGGGCTATCAATTTGATACAGGCCCTAGTTTATTTACCCAGCCGCATCAATTAGAGGCGCTACTTGCCTTAGTAGGCGAAAAACTATCCGATTATTTTACCTATCAAAAAATGCCTGTTTCTTGTCATTATTTTTATGAAGATGGAACAGTCATTCATGCTGCGGCAGATCCCGAATTATTTGCTAAGGAAGCGCATCTAAAAACGGGCGAACCTGTTAGCAACATTAAAAATTATTTAGCGGCATCCGAAAAATTGTACACCCGTATCGGTCAAGTTTTTTTAGACCATTCGTTGCATAAATTTTCTACGCTGTTTAAGATTCCGCTTTTATCGGCGTTACGCGCATTTAAACTGCCCTATGTAACAAGGTCGATGCATAAACACAACGAAAAGTCCTTTTCTTCAAAAAAGTTAGTACAGCTTTTTAACAGATACGCCACCTATAATGGCAGCAACCCTTATGTGGCACCTAGTATGCTCACTTTAATTGCTCATTTGGAGCATAATGAGGGAAGCTTTTATCCTTCGGGCGGTATGATTTCAATCACAAATACATTAGTCGCTGTTGCGAAAAAGCATGGCGTTCAATTTCATTTTAATAGTCCGGTTCAAAAAATTGCCACATCCAATAAAAAGGTAACAGGTATAGAGGTTAATGATTTTACAGTACCCGCTGATTTAGTTGTAAGCAACGCAGATGTTTATTTTACTTATCTAAATTTATTAGGTGAGCCTTCTAAGGCGCAGCATATTTTACAGCAAGAGCGAAGTAGTAGTGCTTTAATTTTTTATTGGGGCATCAAAAAAAATTTTCCACAACTTAGTTTGCACAATATTTTTTTTACAGAAAATTATGAAGCTGAATTTGCGCATTTATTTGAGGTAAGAATTCCTTTTTCAGATCCTACTGTATACATTAATATAACATCGGTGTGTGAGCCAGGTATTCAGGCGCCATCTGGTAAGCAAAACTGGTTTGTGATGGTGAATGTGCCCGCAAACACCGGTCAAGATTGGACCGCCATTACTGCATCTGTAAAAAAGCAAGTGCTTGCAAAACTAGAACGCATGTTGGGTGAGCCCATTGAACCTTTAATCGAAACAGAAAAAATATTAGATCCCTTATTGATTGAGGCAAAAACAGATTCTTATCAAGGGTCTTTGTATGGTACCAGTTCCAATGCGCCCATGGCAGCATTTGTACGTCATCCTAATTTTAGCAAGCAATATAAGGGCCTCTATTTTGTGGGTGGCAGTGTGCACCCTGGCGGTGGTATTCCGCTTTGTTTAAAAAGTGCAGAAATTATGAGTAATTTAGCAGCAAAAGACACTGTGCTATGAGGCTATTTATAAAACAATATAAACTTACCATTTCTGTTTTTATAGCACTCCTTTTTCACATGAGTGGCATGCTTGGCATTTTAATTTCTGACCACGCGGCTTGGTTTGTTTCAAATACGCCACTCAACCTTTGGATCATGTTTGTGCTGCTGCTTTGGAATCAGCCCAGCTTATCTGCTAAATTTTGGTATTTTTTTATCGCTGCATTTGTTACAGGCATGCTCTCTGAAATAATTGGCGTAAACACGGGGTTATTGTTTGGATCATATTTTTACGGCAAAGTATTAGGTCCCGGACTCATGGACGTGCCATTCACTATTGGAATGAACTGGTTTGTGGTTGTTTTTTGTGCCGGTACAGTTATGACAATGTTACACCGCTGGTTACAGCACCAGTTTTTAAAAGAAGGGGAAGGGATTCCTAAACGTATAGAAAATATTGCATTTGTAATTGATGCAGCCCTTGTGGCTGTTTTATTTGATTGGCTCATGGAGCCAGTTGCTGTTAAGCTTGGGTTTTGGACCTGGCTATCACTAGATATTCCGGTGTTCAATTATGTATGTTGGTTTTTTGTGAGTGCCGGATTACTTGTTTTATTTAGAAAATGGGAGCATCCCAAAGCCAACCCTTTTGCATTACATTTGTTATGTATTCAAGTGCTGTTTTTTTTAACACTTCGAAATTATTTACTATGATCTATGTTTTTGTTGCGATAGGCGTTTTTTTATTGATGGAACCTATTACCTGGGCCACACATAAATATGTGATGCATGGCTTTTTGTGGTATTTACATGAAGACCATCACCAAAAAACTGACGGTTTCTTTGAAAAAAACGATGCTTTCTTTCTAATATTTGCTATCCCAAGTTGGCTTTGTATTATGCTAGGTAGTATGGCGCAAAATTACTGGTCGGTGGGTATTGGTGCAGGTATTGCCATGTATGGTTTTGCTTATTTTTTAGTGCACGAAATTATTATACATCAGCGTTTTAAACTGTTTACCAGGTCTAATAATAAATACATCAAAGCCATTAGGTGGGCGCACAAAATGCACCACAAGCACCTTGGTAAAGAAGATGGCGAAAGCTTTGGCATGCTGCTGGTTGCCAAAAAATACTGGGATAAAGTGCGCAAAGACGAAGCCTTACAAAATCAAGCATAGGCTTTTTTGAAACCTCATTACGATTATATTATTACGGGCGCGGGATTAGCGGGATTAAGTTTACTTATGCGCATGATGCAGCATCCGTTTTTTGATGCTGCTCAAATATTAGTGGTTGATGCAGCACAAAAAAACACCAATGACCGAACCTGGTGTTTTTGGGAAAAAGAATCTGACATTTTTGAACCCATTGTTTGCAAAAAATGGGATCAGGTTTCTTTTATCTCCCCCTCTTATAAAAGTGAATTAAACTTATCGCCCTTTGTTTATAAAATGATACGAGGTATTGATTTGTATACGCAGGTATTATCAATTGCTGCCAGTAAATCAAATATTACATTCTGTACAGAACCCGTTTTGTCGGTTCAAACCACGCCAACCGGCGCTTCTGTTCAGCTCAAAAATCAAACACTTACCGCCAACAAAGTTTTTAATAGTATTTTATTTGAACCGGTACATGTGCTGGCGCAAAAGTCTTCGGATTATTTTTTATGGCAGCATTTTAAAGGCTATGAAATAAAAACGGAAACCCCTGTTTTTAATGATGGGGTGGCCACACTCATGGATTTTACTGTAGATCAATCAAACGGCACTACGTTTATGTATGTAATGCCTACTTCTAGTACTACCGCACTTGTTGAATATACGTTGTTTACAGAAAATTTATTAGCAGACAAGGATTACAACGAAGCCATACAGGCCTATATTCAAAAAACATATGGCGCCGTGGTATATAGTATAACACATCAAGAATTTGGTCAAATACCTATGACTAATTTTTCTTTTTCTGGTGGCGCTGGAAACATCATTAACATGGGTGTTGCTGGTGGTCAGGTAAAAGGAAGCAGTGGTTATGCGTTTCATTTTATTCAAGAAAAAACAAAAGCGATTATAGCTGATCTGGTGTCGGGTAAAAATCCATTAAGGACGCCCAGTTTTTCACAAAAAAAGTTTGGCTTATACGACGCCGTATTACTTAGGGTATTACAAGACAAAAAATTAGATGGCGCTACTATTTTTACTCAAATATTTTCTAAAAATCCGCCAGACCGGGTATTTCGTTTTTTAAATAACGAATCTTCACTACTGGACGATTTACACATAATGGCATCTGTGCCTACACGTATTTTTTTACCAGCTGCACTGTATGCTTTACTGGGTGTAAAGCGGCGGCGAGGCCTTAATTAATACGGGTGAGTATTTGCAATTGATTTATTTTTGCTGCCCACCTTGCAATTGGCCTCGTAGTACAATGGATAGTATAAGAGTTTCCGAAGCTCCAGATTCAGGTTCGATTCCTGACGAGGCCACTAACAATCTTTTCTTTTTCTTCTATTTTTTGCCACTAATTAAGTAATATTAAGGACTCAATTTTAGTTCATTCATACTTATTTATTGTATGTTATTATTAGGAATAGATCTTGGCACTTCTTCTGTAAAAGTTTCTGTACTAGACGCTAGTAATGGCAGCGTCATAGCAAGCGCGCAATACCCCGAAACCGAGGCTGCCATTATTTCCCATCATCCCGGCTGGGCGGAGCAGTCACCCAATCAGTGGTGGCATGATGTTAAGGCTGCTATTTTAAAATTACACGCGACAGGAGCCTATAAGCCTTCTGATATCGGTGCCATTGGCATTGCTTATCAGATGCATGGACTCGTGCTTTTAGATAGTCAGCAAAACGTAATTAGGGATAGTATCATTTGGTGTGACAATAGAGCGGTAGCTTTAGGGGAAAAAGCATTTGAAACGATCGGCCAAAATTATTGCCTTGGTCATCTTTTAAATTCGCCAGGAAATTTTACGGCATCAAAACTTGCTTGGGTGAAACAAAATGAACCTGAATATTATGCTCAAATACATAAAATGATGCTCCCCGGCGATTTTATTGCCATGAAATTAACCGGAGAAATTACCACCACCATCGCTGCATTATCGGAAGGCATGTTTTGGGATTTTAAAAACAATTCTTTATCTGAGGCAGTTATGAATTATTACGGCCTCGATCCACAGCATATACCTGCTATCAAAAATGTATTTGATACACACGGATATGTAACTGAACATATTGCCAGTGAACTTGGCATTCCAAAAGGAATTTCGGTAACGTATAAAGCAGGGGATCAACAAAACAATGCACTTTCATTAAACGTATTAAAGCCAGGCGAAGTTGCTGCCACTGCTGGTACGTCAGCAGTGATATATGCGGTATCAGATAGTTTGCAAGCCGATACAGCGTCTAGGGTTAATTCATTTGCGCATGTCAATCACACACAGGAGCATAATAGCATCGGTGTTTTATTATGCATTAATGGTGCAGGCATTTCAAATAGTTGGATCAAAAATAAATTGGGTGCAAGTAGTTATCAAGAGATGAATGCCCTTGCTGCATCTGTTGCGCCAGGATCTGATGGTGTATCGGTGCTTCCCTTTGGGAATGGGTCAGAACGTATGCTCCACAATAAAAATATTGGCGCTCATATTACGGGGCTTGATTTTAATAGACACGGGGCGGCGCATATGTACCGTGCAGTTCAGGAAGGTGTTGTGTTTGCTATGCAATATGGATTTAAGGTGCTACAGCAAAACGGTGTGCAGCCAACAGTTATTAGAGCAGGTAAAGCCAATATGTTTTTGAGTGATGTTTTTGTAGACTGTTTTGTAAATACATTAGGAGTGCCACTAGAGCTGTATCAAACAGATGGAAGCAAGGGCGCCGCTATTGGCGCAGGCTATGGAGCCAAGGTATTTGCTACTATTGAGGAAGCTTTTGTTAATAGTAAGCCATTAAGTATCAAAGAGCCAACAGCAACTGCTAATTATATAGATGCTTATGCAAATTGGGAGCATCAATTAGCGCTGCAAATCAAAAACAATCAATAAATTTAAAGTCTTAAAACAGTATATATGTCAGTAGTATTAGGATCGAAAGAATTTTTTAAAGGTGTTGAAAAAATCAAGTACGAAGGAACTGCTTCGCACAATCCACTCGCATTTAGATGGTACAACGAAAATCAAGTAGTTGCCGGTAAAACCATGAAAGAGCATTTTAGATTTGCTTGTGCATACTGGCATAGCTTTTGTGGTTCTGGTGCCGATCCTTTTGGTGAACCAACGCATTTGTTTGAGTGGGATACAAAATCAGATCCTATTGAAAGAGCAAAAGACAAAGCAGACGCTGCATTTGAATTCATGACAAAATTAGGCGTGCCTTATTATTGTTTTCATGATGTAGATGCCGTTGAATATACAAATGATGTGCATGAAAATGAAAGACGCTTGCAAGCTATTACGGCGTATTTAAAAGAAAAGCAAGCAGCAAGTGGTGTCAAACTACTTTGGGGTACTGCCAATTTATTTTCTAGTAGAAAATACATGAACGGCGCTGCTACCAATCCAGATTTTACCGTGCTCGCACATGCGGGGGCTCAGGTAAAAGCAGCCCTTGATGCTACCATTGCACTCGGTGGCGAAAATTATGTTTTTTGGGGGGGAAGAGAAGGCTATATGAGCCTTTTAAATACCAACATGAAGCGTGAAAAAGATCATTTGGCTAGCTTTTTAAAAGCAGCGAGAGATTATGGTAGAAAAAATGGATTTACCGGAAAGTTTTTTATCGAGCCCAAGCCTTGTGAGCCATCAAAGCACCAATATGATTATGATTGTGAAACCGTAATTGGTTTCTTACGTGAGCACGATTTATTAAACGATTTTAGTTTAAATATTGAAGTAAACCATGCAACCCTTGCAGGACATACGTTTACGCATGAATTACAAGTAGCTGCTGATGCTGGATTATTAGGCAGTATGGATGCTAATAGAGGTGATTATCAAAATGGCTGGGATACCGATCAATTTCCTTCTGATATCAATGAATTAACAGAAGCACTGCTTATTATTTTAGAAGCAGGTGGGTTTAAAGGTGGTGGTATTAATTTTGATGCAAAAATTAGACGCAACTCTACCGATCCACAAGATTTATTTTATGCGCATATTGGTGGTATGGATGTTTTTGCAAGAGCGCTTCTAACAGCAGATGCTATTTTGCAGCAGTCTGAGTATAAAAAAATTAGAGCCGACCGTTATGCAAGTTATGATACCGGTAATGGAAAAGATTTTGAACAAGGGAAACTTTCATTAGAAGATTTAAGAGACATTGCAATTGCAGCAGGTGAGCCTGCAACCATTAGTGGTAAGCAAGAGTTCATCGAAAATTTAATTAACCGCTATATTTAATGAATAAGGCGGAACTAAGCGCGCTATTTGCCCAGCAGTTTAATGAAGCGCCTTTATTTGTTATAGCGTCACCGGGGCGCATCAATTTAATTGGGGAGCACGTAGACTATAATAGTGGTTTTGTGCTTCCGGCAGCTATTGATAAGTATATGTATGTGGCCGTTTCAAAAAGAAACGATAACCATATACTATTACACGCTGCCGATCTTAATCAAAACCACCAAACTACACTAGATACGCCCTTACAGCGATCAAATATGGACTGGCCTAATTATGTGTTAGGTGTTGTTCAAGATTTGCTGGAAGCTGGGTATTCTATTTCAGGCTTTAATTTGCTAATTACGGGTAATATTCCCATTGGTGCTGGGGTATCTTCATCGGCGGCACTTGAATGTGCTACTGTGTTTGCATGCAAGCATCTTTTTGATTTGAATATTAGTAAAGAAGCAATGGTTACCACAGCTCAGCGCGCCGAAAACAATTTTGTAGGTGTTAACTGTGGTGTGATGGATCAATTTGCAAGTATGTTTGGAAAAGCGGATCATGTCATAAAACTAGATTGCGCTGATTTATCGTATACCTATTTCCCATTTAAACTAGAAGGCATTAGCATTGTACTTTTTGACACATTTGTAAAACATTCATTGGCGTCATCGGAATATAATACCAGAAGAAAGGAGTGTGAAACTGGTTTGGCGGCGCTTCGTCAACAATTTTCTATTACATCGTTTAGAGAAGCGACGCTACCCATGTTAGATGCAACCTCTGATTCTATTAGTGACAAAGTATATAATAGGTGTAAATACGTGATAGAAGAAATTGCCCGCATGGAAGCGGCTTGTAATCACTTACTTGCTGGTAAATTAGATGCATTTGGCGAGCGTATGTATGAAACACATAAAGGGCTTAGTGATCTTTATGAGGTAAGCTGTCCGGAGCTCGATTGTATTGTAGAAAACTGCAAAAAAGAAAATGCAATTATTGGTGCAAGAATGATGGGTGGTGGTTTTGGAGGTTGCGTAATAGCACTGGTGCAAACAGTCAACGTTGAAGGGGTTTACAACCGCATCAACAATGCGTACCAAAACAAATTTGGGCAAACCATGGGAAAATACCTGATGCACATTGGGGATGGCACTAGGCTACTAGATTAATATTTACAACTATTCAATTATGAAACAAAGTATGGTCACTCAAAAGAGATTTTTTTTGGCGTTATGTCTTTTTGTATTTTCTGTTACCCAAAAGCATGCTTTTGGACAAAAAAATATTTTATCAAAGGCCTTTACAAATACGCAGTTACAAAATAATTTAACAAACATAGCTGCTTGGCGCATGGCGCAAAAAAATAGCTACTTACAAAAAGTAGCCGCGCTACCGGACTCTGTAAAAGCAAGGCTTATAAAAGAAGGTGACCGTGGCTTGCAATATGAGTGGCCGGCTTTACCAGCAAGTTTATACCTCGATTATAAAATAACGGGGACTCGTTACAATTTCGAGAAAAAAAATAATGAACGTCGAAAAGTATTGAATGAACTAGCGGTTGCTGCCATTATAACAAAAGACAAAAAATACATTCCACAAATTGCAAATGGCATATGGACACTTTGTGAGCAAAGCACGTGGGTATTACCAGCGCATATAGTGGCTCAAAAAGAAAAAACAGGATTACCTGACCCCTACGAAGTGGTTATTGATTTAGGAAGTGGAACGGCAGGGTCACAATTGTCTATGATTCAATTTATGTTGAGTGAAGAACTTGACGCTTATTCCAAAGGTATTGGCAAACGTGTTTTTGCAGAATTAAATAAAAGAATTTTTCAACCTTATTTGACACGTACTGATTTTTGGTGGATGGGCTTTACTGGGCAAGCAGTCAACAACTGGAATCCATGGGTAAACACCAATGTGCTTATGACAGCTTTATTTAGTGAGCTAGGTGCAGATAGTGTAGGGCTCATTATTGATAAAACGGTAAAGAGTACCGATTTTTTTGTCAATCAATATCCTAACGATGGCGGTTGTGATGAGGGACCTTCTTATTGGAGTGAAGCAGGCGGTAAATTAATGCGCTTTATTCATGTTTTAAATAAACTATCAACTACATCTATTGATTGGAAATCGCAACAGCTTATTTATAATATGGGTAGCTACATCAGCAAAGTACATATTGGAGAAAATAATTTTGTAAATTTTGCGGATGCTTTTTCTAAATCTATACCAGATCCTGAAAGTGTTTATTCCTATGGTGCACTTTATAATGACGCTGCATTAAAATCTTTTGGTGCCTATTTATTTGGCTTGCAAAAACACAAATTAGACAATGGCAATATCATTGATTTTTTAGAAACCGCATCTATTTATGATTCGCTTACTACGTTACTACCTATTGCGCCCCTTCCTGCTGTATCTTGGTTTGGAGACAGGCAGGTATTAACGGCTAGAACTAAGAGTACATCTACTAATGGCCTATTTATAGCGGTTCAGGGTGGACATAATGCGGAAAGCCATAACCACAACGACATTGGTAACTTTATTGTGTATGCTAATAGCACCCCCGTTTTTGTAGATGCTGGTGTTGGGTCCTATACTGCGCAAACCTTTAGCAGTAGGCGCTATGAATTATGGAACATGCAATCTGTGTGGCATAACTGTCCTACCATTAATGGCGTCATGCAAAAAGAAGGTATTCAGTATAAAGCAACAAATGTTCTATACAGTCAAAATGCAGTTGGTGTATCTGTTTCTATGGATATAGCAGCCGCCTATCCAGCGGATGCAGCTGTAAAAAAATACGAACGAAAATTTGATTTTAACCAATCAAAAAACACTATACAATTATTTGAAAATTATGAACTGCTAGAATGGAAATCGCCACTTGTTCAATCGTTTTTAGTAGCTATAAAGCCTACCATGGAAAAGCCTGGTCAACTCTTGTTTGCACTACTTGAGGGCGGCTATCTTGCGTTTAATTATGATACTACATTATTTGATATCGCTATTGAAGATAAAATTTTAGAGGATGAAAGAATTAGTGGCATATGGGGTAAGCAACTCTACCGGATTCAACTCATCGCAAAAGAAAATAAGAAATCAGGCAAACACCATTTTTCTATTGCACTTTTAAATGGATTCAATAGCCCCAAATAGTACCATTATGAAAAGAAGAAATTTTATACAATTATCGTCAATATTAAGTTTTGTGGGTCTTGCACCCGTTATTTCAAGTGCTCGTGTAGTTGATGACAATGTGTTAGGCGGCGCATTAGATACAAACGGACCAAAAGACCGCATGTATTGGGTAAGGCTTCTTGACAAAATAGCATCACCAATTTTAACGTCCATGAGTAAAGGGGAACTCAAAAAAACAATGCCCATGGATTATAGCCCTACCTGGGATAATCGAAACAAGGATGTTGCTTACATGGAAGCCATTGGGCGATTAATTGTTGGAATAGCCCCATTTGTTGCCTTGCCGGATGATGATACAGAAGAAGGGCGCATCAGAAAAAAAATGCGGGATCAAATACATGCTTCCTTAACACATGCTGTGGATCCGGAAAGTCCAGATTACTTGTATTGGGGCTCTCCAAAAGTAGCCCAACCACTTGTTGATGCTGCCTTTTTAGCCCAAGCTTTGTTACTCGCACCTGCTGCATTATGGGAGCCACTTGATAAAAAAACTAAAGAACGTTTTATTGATGAGTTTACCAAACTTCGTGCCATTAAGCCTTCCAATAATAATTGGGTTTTATTTGCTGCCATTGTAGAAACATTTTTATTAAGTATTGATGCGCCATTTGATGCCGCGCGCATAGATGCCGGTATCGATAAAATTATAGGATGGTATGTGGGCGATGGATGGTATAGCGATGGGGTTAAATTTCATTTTGACCATTACAATGGATTTGTGATACAGCCCATGCTAGTTACCGTACTTCGGGTAAACGTTGCCAAAGGTCGTAGAGAAAAGGCTTTATTAGAACAGGCCTATAAACGCATGCAGCGCTATGCTTCATTTCAAGAACGTTTTATTTCACCAGAAGGAACCTTCCCTATTTTTGGAAGATCTTCTACCTACCGGGTGGGTGCTTTTTGGCCACTCGCTACACTTGTACTAGAAAATAATTTACCAGCAGGTGTGATGCCATCACAAGTAAGGCCAGCGTTAACAGCCGTTTTTAAAAGGGTATTTGTAAAAGATACATTTAATGCAAGTGGCTTACTAACACTTGGTTTTGTAGGTGCCAACCAATCTAATATTGCAGACTCTTATTCCAACACGGGCAGTATGTACCTAGCTTCCTTTGCCTTTATGCCACTCGGGCTACCGGCATCGCATGAATTTTGGACAGCTGCTCCTACCAATTGGACGCAAAAAAAAGCATGGAATGGTGAAGTATTTCCCAAGGATTACGCCGTAGATTATTAACTTTATTACCTTATTAAATTTTGGATATGAAAAAATACGTTGTTGGTTTTGCAATTTTGTTTGTGATGGTTCAACTCAGTTACGGACAAACTGCTTCTTTAAAAAATAAAATGAAAGATCTTATTGAAGATAATTTTGTTTTTGCTGCTAAACAGTATCAGTATTTAAAAGCTAATACACCTGACTCAGTAATGCCGCGTAGTTATGTAGCAGCAACAAATACATCCGTGACAAGTGATACCAAATGGTGGTGTAGTGGGTTTTATCCGGGTACTTTATGGTATTTATATGCTTATACCAAAGATGAAAATATTAGAAAAGAAGCAGAAAAACGACTTGGTATTCTAGAAAAAGAAAAATACTATACGGGCAATCATGACCTGGGTTTTATGATGTATTGCTCTTTTGGAACCGCTTATAAATACACCAATAATCCCGCCTACAAAGATGTTGTAGCAATTGCAGCAAAATCTTTGTCTACTAGGTACAGACCTCAAATAAAATCTATTCAATCTTGGAATTCGAGAGATATTTTAAAGTGTCCGGTTATTATTGACAATATGATGAATCTCGAATTACTACACTGGGTAAGTGATCATGGCGGCGACCCGGTATTTAAAGAAATTGCTGTTACACATGCCAACACAACAATTGCTAATCAGTTTAGACCAGACAATAGTTCGGTGCATGTGGTTGATTGGGATTTAAATACTGGTACTGTTCTTAAAAAAATAACTTGGCAGGGTGCTGCAGATTCATCGGCATGGTCTAGGGGACAAACCTGGGGATTTTATGGTTACACCATGATGTACCGTTTTACTAAAAACAAAACTTATTTAGCGCAAGCTAAAAAAATAGCGCGCTTTTTACTATCTCATCCCCGCCTTCCAATGGATAAAGTACCTTATTGGGATTTTGATGCGCCAGGTATACCAAATGTTCCACGAGATGCTTCTAGTGCGGCAATCATGGCTTCGGCTCTATTAGAGCTAGGTCAATACACGACAGGTGCAGAGAAAAAGGAATACATAGAAACCGCAGAAACTATATTAATGTCTTTATCATCTGAGGCATATCGGGCAAAGCTAGGTCAAAATGGAGGTTTTATTCTCATGCATAGTGTGGGATCACTTCCACATAAGTCGGAAGTAGATGCTCCTTTAACCTACGCCGACTATTATTTTATAGAGGGACTTACGCGTTATAAAGATTGGTATTTGAAATAACACACATTAACGACGTTTATTTGCCGTTCGTCTATTTTAACAGCTTGTTTGGCAATACTTTGTAAAGTACAAGGTACTTTCAAGCAGCATTTTTAATAATGCAACTCTAAGAACCAAACAAACTGCATGAATTTATCATTTCAAGGACAAAAAAGCCTAGCGATTTTTCTATTTTCATTTTTAATATCAGTCGCCACATTTGCGCAAATTAGTTCCATTAAGGGAACCGTAAAAGATACCACCGAAAAAAAGGTTTTATACCTCGCGTCAGTCAACGTATTAAGGGCAAAAGATTCGGTACTTGTAAAAACAGTAAGAACTTCAAATAATGGAGAATTTAATATAGCAAGCTTACCGGTAGGTGATTATATTGTTATGGTAAGCTATCCACAGTACGCCGATTTTACAGATAAAATCACGCTTAGTAGTACACCACTTACACTCAGTATTGCTATTGACACTAAAGCGCATATACTTAAAGAAGTCATTGTAAAAAATACGGTATCTGCCATTCGGGTTAAAGGTGATACCACCGAATATAAAGCCGATAGTTTTTATGTGACTCCAAATGCCGACGTACAAGAACTATTAAAAAAGATGCCAGGTATTCAAGTAAATGCAAAAGGAGAAATTACAGCACAAGGAGAAAAGGTAAATAAAGTACTTGTTGATGGGGAAGAATTTTTTAGTGATGACCCTGCGGTGGTTACCAAAAATCTAAGAGCCGATGTAGTTGACAAAGTGCAAGTGTTTGATAAAAAATCGGATCAAGCGGTGTTTACCGGTATTGATGATGGGCAAAAGTCTAAAACCATTAACCTTCAATTAAAGGAAGATAAAAAAAATGGATACTTTGGTAAAGCAGAGGCTGGAAGCAACTTTAATCAGTTTGGTAATGGTAAACTCATGACCAATGCTTTTAAGGGTAAACGAAAAATAGCCGGTTATGTTACTACTGACAATACCAAATTTGATAACTTAAATTGGGATGAGGCGCAAAATTATGGTGACGGTGGTGGTATCACTACTGAATTTGGAGACGGTGGTATGTCAATGATTATGACAAGTGGCGATGGCGAAGAAGGGGGCTCTACTGGGTTTCCTAACCAGCAATCGGCGGGTGCTACTTTTAGTAATAAATTTGATAAAGGCTCTGTCAATTCGAGTGCGCAATACAATAGGCTTATTGTAAATGGTTTAACAAGTTCATATAGTAAAACCATTTTACCTACCAATTCTATTGTAAATAATACCAATAGTGCTCAACGAAACGAAAAGAAAAAGTATAAACTATCTACCACCGATCAGTGGGGTACAGATAGTACGGGGCTATTTAAATTAACCCTAAAAGCTGCAAGTGTTATATCTGACAACACCAATAGCTTTACGGGTGGTTCTTTTATTCCTGAAACAGGCGCTAATCTTAATAACACTGCCCGCACTACACGTAATAGTACCAACGATAAAACATTGAACGGTTCTCTAAGTTACCGCTTACGTTTTGCAAAAAAAGGCAGGACTATTTCTGTAAATTCTGATTTTAATTTTGGCGATAAAACACAGGATGGGTTATTACAAGCGCAAAACGATTATTTTAATGCGTCTAACGTAATTATTAAACAGGAAACGATTGCGCAAACCAAAGCCTTAACACAACTTACATCTGCGGGCAGCGTAAATTCAGTGTATACCGAGCCGCTTGGTAAAAATTCTTTTTTGATTTTTAATTATAAAATTGGGTTGGCAGGGAATAATTCTGAACGCAACACATTTGATGATAGGTCTGGACAATCAAAAATTAAGGTAGACACTTTAAGTAACCACTTTAAATTTAATACGGTTAATAATAGTGGAAATATCAGTTACCGATATGCAGTTAAAAAAGTAAATTTTAACATTGGTACAGGTATAGGGTCTGCCAAATACAGTTTATTTGATTATGCCACAAATGCTAGTAGAGCAGTCAATTTTACCAATTTTATTCCATCTGCTACTTTTAATTTTACACCAAAGCAGCAGAAAAAATTCATATTGAGTTATGTTGGGAATACCCAAAATCCAAGCCTGCTTCAAATACAGCCTATCATAGACAATACCGATCCACTGAATATAACTGTGGGCAATGCTAATTTAAGACAGTCATTCACCAACAGGTTTTCATTCAACTATACTACTTTTAAAATAATCAAAAACAAGTATATTCAGCTAAGTGGTAGTTTTTCCAATACCAATGATGCTATTGCAACATCTTCAAACATTGATGCTTTTGGTAAGTCTGTTAACCAGTATGTAAACGTTGATGGTAATTACAATTATGGCTCCGGGTTTTATTACGATTTTGAACTCTTCAAGGGTATCAATTTTGGAATGAATACAGGTATTAATGGCGGTAGGTACAATAATATTGTAAACGGCATTAAAAATACCAATGACAATATTTCTACTCGATTTGGGATTTCATTTTCACAGTGGGGTGATAAAAAAATTAACTTTTGGACTAATTTTGATGCATCCAATAATAAAACGGTGTCTAGTATTAGGCCAGGGGCTTATACTAACTTTTGGACCTACCGTAATAATGCAAATATTCAATTTAAGTTTAAGAAGGCTAAGTTTTTTATAGACCTGTATACTGACATTACTGTGTATCAAAAGTCTGCGGCTTTCCCAAATCAGCGTAATATTTATATAGTACAGCCTTCTATGCGTAAAGTAATTTCTAAAAATGATAAGTGGGAAGCTAAGCTAATGATTTACGATATATTCAATCAAAATCAATTTGTGGACAGAAATATCACAAGCAACTTTATTTCTGAAACCACCAATAATGGCATTAGGCGTTATGCTTTATTTAGCATCGTCTATAATTTTTCAAAAAATGGTAAGCCCATGTCTATGGGCTTCTAATAAAGTTTTACTATTTAACACACAATCATGAGAATACTATATATCCTTGTTTTATCTTTTATTGTTGGCACAAGTGCCGCACAAGTTAATTTCATTAATGCGGGCAGTATTACCTACGAGCGCCGTATTAGCCAGTTTGCTGCACTCATTAATGCAGAAGCCGAGAACAACGTTTGGATGGAAGAGCTTAAAAAGCAGTTTCCAAAAGTGGTAGCAGATAATTATACACTCCAATTTAATAATAAAGAAAGTTTTTATTATTTGACCAAAGAAAACCCGGATAATAAGTACATTAATATGATTTTTAAACCTACCGAAACAAATTATGTGAACCAAAAGCACGAATTGGGTTCGGTTACAAATGCACTCAGTGTTTTTGAGAGTATCTATTTAGTAAATGACAGCCTTGCAAAATACGACTGGAAAATTACCGGTGAGGTTAGAGATATTGCAGGTTTTGAATGTAAAAAAGCGGTTACTAAAATTTGTGACTCGGTGGTGGCAGTGGCTTTTTACACCGATCAAATTCCGGTGCAAGCAGGTCCTGAAAATTTTAATGGACTACCAGGGATGATTCTAGGCATTGCAGTACCACGTTTGGGCACCACTATTTTTGCAACGAGTTTATCAGTTCAAGCAGCGCCTGCGTATACAGTGCCTAAATTAAGTAAGCCAGTAAAAACAAACTACAAACAATTAGATGCCGACCTTGTAAAAACCACCAAAGACTGGGGTAAAGAAGCAGCCGCTATTTTGTGGTTCTTAAAACTGTAATAAAGATTTAGCCAAGACCACCTTTGCCTCTATACAGTTTAACCGGTTTGTCTAGGGTTACTTTTAATACGGTGATATACTTGTCTAATGAAGTGGCTGGAACATCTATGTAAACAAGACCCGGAACAGGACTCCACGAAATTTTTCCTACAACCTTTGATTTTAATGTTGCGCCGCTTCCTAGTACTTCTACCGATTTGATTTTATTGTCTAGGCCCTTTACCATTACTGGACCACTTGTTTTTCCATGTAAGAATAAAAACAACGTGGTAGAATCTTTGGATAAAGTAGTAGGTCCATAAAAATGGCCTTGTGGAATACCTCCAATGGTATTAAATATAGCTGTTCCATTTCTTTTATTCCATGCACCTAGTTCCTTTAAAATATTTACCTGCTCGTCTGGTATGGTGCCATCTGCTTTTGGTCCAATGTCTAATAATAAGTTACCGCCATTTGAAACCGCGTCAACAAATATTGAAATCACTTCGTAAGGTGTTTTCCAATTAGTATCTGATTTTCTATAACCCCAATTATCGTTGGTTGTCATACACAGTTCCCACCATTTAAAGCTAGGCCTAGTAACAGGAAAATTTTGTTCTGGTGTTTCATAATCGCCATAGCCTTGTAGACGTCCGTTGATGATGGTTCCAGGGTTGCGCGCTAGTAAATTAGTCCTTACCTTACTGCTTTCCCACTCTTCGGCACTATGTTCCCAGTCGCCATCAAACCACCATAAATCTGGGTTGAATTTTGTAGACAATTCGGTTAATTGATTTTGAAAAAATCCTTGGAATCTTTTCCAGCGTGCTGGATCTTCCACAGCTTTATACCTACTGCTATCCTTTAAAAATCCTGGATAATCTGGGTGGCTCCAATCTATCAAAGAAAAATAAGCCCCTACTTTAATATTGTTTTTACGAAGTGCATTAACGAGTGGATCAATCAAATCTTTTTTTGCAGGCGTATTTCTGATAACATCATAATGTTTTTCTTTAGTATCCCATAATGCAACACCATCATGGTGTTTGGTGGTGATAACCGTGTAACGTGCACCTGCTTCTTTAAATAAATTGGCCCAAGCAGTAGGGTCGTATTTGCTAGCCGTAAAACCACTTAACTGACTCATGTATGCGGGCCAGGTTACTTGTTTATTGTGAAAACTCCAACTCTCTGAAACGTCATTCACTGCATAAATTCCGTAGTGAATAAAAATGCCAAGTTTAGCATCTTCAAACCACCCCATTTTTTTTGCAATACTATCTTGGTTGATTTTGCTTTGCGCATTTGTGTTAAAAGCAGTAATGGTTACAAAAAGTAAAACTGCAAAGTAGGTTGCAAAGTTTTTGAAAAAACGTTTCATAGATGATTGTTTGTAAGATTAAAAATCGACTATTTTTAATCGCCACCTCACTTTATTTGAAAAAATATTTTTATCTTCTCATCTGATAATCAATTTGAATCTATTTGAATTGTTCCTGCTATTATTTTAACCCAATCTGCCAATATGCCTCGTTTTACTGTTGTACTTACCACTTTATTTTTGTTCATAACAAATAGTTTGAGTGCTCAATTGCAAAAAAGTAACCTTGTGATTTCAAGTTTACCTACTAGATGGGACGAGTCATTACCACTAGGTAATGGTATGCTTGGTGCGATGGTTTGGCAAAAAGAAAATCAATTGCGTTTTTCGTTAGACTGTGCAGCACTTTGGGACGAAAGGCCAATGAAGGATTTACACCGAAATGAATTTAGTTTTAAATGGGTAGAAGAACAGTATCAAAAAAACAATTACGCAGCCGTACAAAAACTTTTTGATGAACCTTACGATAGAGAACCGGCACCTAGTAAAATTCCTGGCGCAGCTTTAGAGTTTGATACCCGCCATTTAGGTGCCGTTACTAGTGCACAACTAGATATTTCAAAAGCATTGTGTACGGTTAAGTGGCAATCGGGCGCTGAACTGCAAACATTTGTAGATGCAAACAGACAACTTGGGTGGTTTTCATTTTCAAATATCACCGATACATTAGATGTTGCGTTAATTCCTCCCACTTATGCCGGCAAAGTAAGTATTAGTGGCGATGTGGTTGGAGGTGATGACTTATCTAGGCTTGGTTATGCGCAAGGGACTGTAACGCGCACACCACATGAATTGGTTTATAAGCAAATTGGTTGGGGTGGATTTTATTACACGGTTAAAGTAAAGTGGTGGTATACGAATAAAAATACACTCATTGGTGTATGGACCATTATTGCAAAAGGAGATGATGTAAAAGCATATCAAAATGCAAATGCCAATACATATACTGTTCAGTTATTTGCACATAGTAAATGGTGGAAAGCGTACTGGTCTAAATCTAGTATTCAAGTGCCGGACACCCTACTTAATAAGCAGTGGTATTTGGAGCAGTATAAATTTGGATCCACTTCTCGTAAAGGTGCACCGCCCATTTCTTTGCAAGCTATTTGGACCGCCGATAATGGAAGACTTCCACCTTGGAAAGGAGATTTTCACCACGATTTAAATACCCAAATGAGTTACTGGCCAGGTTATACGGCCAATCATTTGGAAGAATCCAGTGTATTTACAGATTATTTAGCCGCGCATAAAAACAATTACCAGCGCTACACCGAATTGTATTTTAATACCAAGGGACTAAATGTGCCGGGTGTAACTACACTCGATGGAACTGAAATGGGTGGATGGATCCAATATGCACTATCACCAACCATTAGTGCTTGGCTTTCGCAACATTTTTATTGGCAGTGGAAATATAGCATGGACAATCATTTTTTAACTACAAAAGCATATCCATGGTTTACAGCAGTAGCAACCTATCTAGAAAGCATTACGCGTTTAGATGCAGCTGGAAATAGAACATTGGCATTAAGTTCAAGCCCAGAAATTCATGACAATAGTAAGGATGCATGGTTTACAACCAATACCAATTACGATTTGTCTTTGATGAAATATGTTTTTGAAAAAGCCGCAGAAATGGGAAGTGTTTTAGGTAAGGGGGAAGAAGCACTTCATTATAAAAAAATACTAGGACAGTTTGAGCCTTTTATACTTTCAACAAAAAGTGAATTGATGTTTGCAAAAGATCATGCGTATACCAGTTCGCACCGACATTTCTCTCATACGATGGCAATTTTTCCATTAGGCTTGTATCAGTGGAAAAATAAGGCGGATAAGCCTGTAATGAAAGCCACCATTGACTTATTAGATAAGGTAGGACCTTCTAATTGGTGCGGTTATTCGTATGCATGGTTGGGTAATTTAAAAGCGCGTATTGCTGATGGTGAAGGTGCGCAAAAAGCACTTCGAATATTCGCAAAAGCATTTTGTGCGGGCAATAGTTTTCATTTAAATGGAGATCAAACCAAAGAAGGGTATTCTAGTTTTACCTACCGTCCATTTACCCTCGAAGGAAATTTTGCATTTGCATCTGGCGTACAGGAAATGCTTGTGCAATCATATCAAGGATTTGTTGAAATATTTCCAGCCATACCTGCGGCTTGGTCTTCTGTTTCATTTAATCAATTAAGAACAGAGGGCGCTTTTTTAGTGAGTGCTTCTAAGCAAAATGGACAGGTTAAGTCAGTAACCATTAATGCAGAAAAAGACGGAATATTGCTGTTAAAAAATCCATTTGGTGCCCATGCTAAATACAAGGTTACTTTAATGAGCGCCGTTCAAAAAAATAGTGAGGAGGAAGGTATGCTTCGGTTTGATTGCAAAAAAGGAGCAACCATTAGTATGCGCTTACCTTAACCGTGTAATGCTATTTATATAAAAAGGCTCCCATTGGGAGCCTTTTTATATGTTGGTGCGGATGGAGGGGGTCGAACCCACACGCCTCGCGGCGCTAGATCCTAAGTCTAGTGCGTCTGCCAATTTCGCCACATCCGCATCCTTTGCCCAGTAAATTTTTACATTTGCCGGGCTGCAAAAGTAGGGTTTCTATTGATTTATAGACAGGGTTTACCGTATTTTTTTTCTAGCCTAGCTTTCTCTTCTAGATCTGCTAGCTGGTGCTGTGGAATACCGCCTAGGGTCGCCACCTCTAAAAGAGCGTCTTTCGCCACTATTATTGCCGTTTCTGCGGTCTTTAAAGCCACCACCCTTTACAGAGCCTGAATTTTGCTTAGACGCTTTTTCCTCGGCAAATGTGAGCACCCATGGGTGTTCCTTAACTTCTGGTATGCTTTGCGCAATTAGTTTTTGAATGTCTTTTAGGTAGGCTTTTTCTTCTCCATCACAAAAAGAGATGGCAATGCCGGAGGCACCCGCTCTTCCGGTACGGCCAATACGGTGTACGTATGTTTCGGCGATATTTGGGAGTTCGTAATTAAAAACGTGTGATAATTGATCCACGTCAATACCTCTTGCCGCAATATCGGTAGCTACGAGTATTCTTAAAGCGCCAGATTTAAAATCGGTCAATGCTTTTTGTCTTGCATTTTGTGATTTGTTACCATGGATAGCGGCCGCTTTTTCACCAAGTTTTAAAAGGTCTTTGACCACTTTGTCGGCACCATGCTTTGTTCTTGTAAATACAAGGGCTGTTTTAATACCAGCATCTTGTAATAAATGCGCCAGTAATAATTTTTTATTGCCTTTGTCTACATAATACACCGACTGTTCAATTTTTTCGGCAGTAGAAGATACCGGCGTTATTTCTACTTTAACGGGGTTATTTAAAATGCTATTTGCTAGTTGTCCAATTTCTGGAGGCATGGTAGCAGAGAAAAATAAGGTTTGTCTTTTAGCAGGAAGTTTTGCAATTACTTTTTTAACATCATGGATGAAACCCATGTCTAGCATGCGGTCTGCCTCGTCTAGTACAAATATTTCTAGCTGGTTTAATTTAACATAACCCTGTTGCATTAAGTCTAATAACCTGCCGGGTGTTGCAATTAAAATATCAACTCCACGTCGAAGCATTGACACTTGCGGTACTTGAGAAACACCACCAAAAATAACGCTATGGCTAAGGCCTGTTTTTTTACCATACGCTCCAAAACTTTCATCAATTTGAATCGCTAACTCACGTGTTGGTGTAAGAATTAATGATTTAATGCCGTTGTGGCTACTTTTTTTATTGTATAGTAATTGTAAAATAGGGATGGCAAAAGCGGCTGTTTTACCGGTACCTGTTTGTGCGCAACCGAGTAGATCTTTTCCTTCTAATAAAACCGGAATAGACTGCTCCTGAATAGGGGTAGGGTTCGTGTACCCTTCTGCTTTAACGGCCTCTAAAATAGGCTCAATTA
>JBMSJE010000018.1:0-29625 GCA_049418605.1 Sediminibacterium sp.
CTTCTTTTTTCCAAAAATCGTCTTGTCTTCTAAAAAAATAATCGACGTATAATTCTTTTAGTTGGTGCTGAACAGACCCATCTAGTCCTTTAAAGGCAGCCGTATTTTCGATACCAAACCGAACATGATAAAAATGTCCACCTGCGTATGCTTTTTCTTTGGCTTCTATAAAAATAACATTGCTAATAAGGTTAAATAAACCCTGCTTTATTTTTTGATGATAATCAGTAACAGGTAGATCCGCAAAATGTTTTTCAACCAAACGCTGGGTTGCAAAAGCAGATTTTAAAGTATACTTTCCAAAACCATCATAAATTAAAAACTCAGCTTTTACCACTTCATTATCGTAACCAAAATAATCCCACAACACTTTTTCCGTAATGACAGGCTTAGCATACTCCTTGGCACTGATATGAATACCACGCTCCTTTAATTCATTTTCATGAACAGGAATCGCAGGAACAAAATGCCCTAATATTCCTTCAACAGCGTCCATTGGAATACTCCAAATTCTAAAGAAACCTAAAATATGATCAATTCTAAACGCATCAAAATACAAACTCATTTGCTCGAAGCGTTGCTTCCACCATGCAAAACCATTGGTGGTCATCTCTTCCCAATTGTACGTGGGGAAACCCCAGTTTTGCCCAGCTACAGCAAAATCATCGGGAGGAGCACCGGCTTGCATACCCATATGAAATAAATTAGGATGTTGCCATGCATCAACTCCATATCTGTAAACACCAATGGCAATATCACCTTTTACAATCACGCCGTTTTCATGCGCATATGCAGTAGCTTCTCTTAATTGAACATCAAGTATGTACTGAATAAAATAATATTTTTCAATGACTGCCTTTACAACAGCATCTGCATGTATCAAAGATTCAAAATCTGATTTCGAATAAATCTTATGCGTTGGCCATGCATTAAAATCGATAGTACCATATACATCCCTGCAATAACAAAACGCAGCATAGGGCTCTAACCAGTGCTGGTGATTGGTATAAAAATCTTTAAACCCTTTGCTAGCAAAAGTTTTTTCGCCTATCACTGCATATACTTCATCTAGTATTTCATATTTCATTCTAGATACTACTTCATAATCCACAACTTCACGTGTATTGAGTTTTTCTTTTGCAGCCGTAAGCTTTGTAACTAATTTTTTATTTGAAGCAGGAATTAACACATCAATGTTTATATAAATTGGATGAAGAGCAAACGCAGAAATAGCAGCATATGGATAAGAGTCTTTCCATGAATGCGTTGCAGTTGTATCATTGATGGGCAGTAATTGTATTTTTTTAAGACCTACTTTTTTAGCCCAGTCTACCAACAATTTAATATCAGCAAACTCTCCAACCCCTAACCCATTATTTGATCGCAAACTAAATACTGGAATGGCAACACCTGCTCCTTTCCATGTATTGTTGGGCAAATAGGTAAAGCCATCATTTACAATTGTAGTATTGTCTTTTGATGGAGCGTCTTCTAATATTCTATTGTTTCCATTTTCAAAAACAACAAATGATTTATTGACAACATCATATATCCCGTACTTATAGGCAATGGGGAATGTGGCTTTTGATAAATCTAATGATACAGAAAAATAATCTTCTCCATCTTTACGGGAAAGTAAAATTGGATTTTTTGAATCCCATGCATGTACATATTTATTATCTCCCAATAAACATATTGTTTGTGTGGGGGTTAATAAAGGACTTTTTACTTTTAATTGATGCGTAACAAGTTTTGGTTTTGCAACTTCAACAGTTGCATAGCTATTTTTTAAAAGTACCTTTTTAAAGGGCTCTGTATAAAAAGCATTTTCGAAATACCCTGCTGCATTCCAACTATCTAAAAGTAAAACTGATTTGGTTTTGATGGCAGACGGGTTAAATGATTTATCATTCCCCCAATCATAACTCATGGTACCATCTCCATTTTTTATAACGTATTGGTAGCTAATGCTTTCATCTAACATGTCGTTAGCTCCAAATGGAAGTGTTAGTTTCCAGAAATTTTCGTTCAAATATTGAAGAGGAACGGCTTTTTCGATGTCATTGTTTCCTAAAAGTGGATGATTTCCAACAACATAAATAGTTTGTCCAAACTGTGTTGTAAACCTTAATTGAAATACCAAGGTGAAGCCAATAGCCTTCTTTGATACAAGACTAGACGTAGATATTACATCAACCTCTTTAGCAGTAAGGGTTTCCAAATTCTTTTCCTTGGCCAACACAATCGTTTTATTACTCGCTAAATTAATAAACAATGTGTAATAATCACACAATAGTTTTAAAAATTTAACCGATTATCATGTCAGCCCCTTTCTGGGCAATCATCATGGTAGCGGCGTTGGTATTGCCAGAAACAATGGTGGGCATAATGGAAGCATCAATAACCCGTAAATTTGCTATTCCATGCACTTTAAGTTCATGATTGACAACCGCTTGCGCATCATTCCCCATTTTGCATGTACCTACCGGATGGTATAGCGTTTCGAGTGATTTATTGATATGTTCATTGATAATCTGGTCCGAAACTGGAGATACAGGTAAGAGCATTTCGCCTTCTTTATACGCTTCAAAAGCTGGCGAATGGAGCACTTCAATGGCCTTTTTTAAGCCTTTTACAAGCATAGCACGGTCGTGGCTATCTGACAATGGATTGAGCTGAATACTTGGTGGTTCCGATGGATTTGAAGATTTTAACTTAACCTGCCCCCTACTTTTTGGATGCAGAACAATGGACATAATCGAAAATCCACTGTAGGTAGGATAGGTATTAACATTATAAATATCTGTACTATAATCAGGCTTGATGGTAAGCGGCACAAAATGAAACTGAATATTGGGCTGTCCTTCTCCCAAACTTCCATCTTCTTCCAATTTTAAAAAAGCATTGGCTTCTAGCGGACTATTGGATAATGGCCCCGTTTTAAATAGCAAATGTTGAAGCCCTACCATCACCATTTTAGCAGGTTTTAAAAGATCATTTCCGGTAGGAACCGTTGCTAGTGCACTTGCGCCACTCCATACATGGTCCTGTAGGTTTTTTCCTACACCTGGCAAATGTTTAACCGCAATAATGCCGTGTTTAGATAACTCATTAACATCACCAATTCCGGATAACATTAATATTTGTGGAGATTGAATCGTCCCAGCAGAAACAATAACTTCTTTATTACAATTATAAATTTCAGTTTGACCATGTTTATTTTTCACTTCTACCCCAACAGCAGCACCAGACTCCAACAAAATTCTTTTAACATAGGTGTGCGTTAACACCATTAAATTTTTTCTTTTAAGTATCGGCTTTAAAAATGCGGCAGCCGTACTATGACGCTGATTATTTTTTATAGTAAACTGCAAAAGACAAGCCCCTAATTGCTCAGCGCCATTATAATCTGAATTAGTGTGTATGCCTTTCTGGGCGCAGGCTTCAACAAATGCAGTTGCAACATTAGAAGGTGACGCAGCATGTGCTACGTGCATAAGGCCATCCTTTCCATGGTATTCGCCATCAAAATTTTGGTTGTTCTCCGACATTTTAAAATAAGGAAGGACCGATGCATAATCCCATCCTTCGTTTCCATCTGCGGCCCAATCATCATAATCTTTTTTATTACCCCTTACATAGGCCATTGCATTTGTGGAACTACAACCCCCCAATACTTTTCCGCGCGGTATAAATAATTTTCTATTGTCAATTGCTTCAGAAGGCTCTGTCCAAAATGCCCAATCAACTTCTGTATTATTTAATTTTGAATAAGCCCCCGGTATATTGATTTCCTTTTTAGAATCGGGCCCACCCGCTTCTATTAATAATACTTTATGGGCTGGATTTTCCGACAATCGATTTGCCAAAACACAGCCCGCCGAGCCTGCTCCAATAATTATATAATCATATAGCATACTTAAATATAATAAAAAAGACAAAAGAACGTATTTTTAGGGCTAACTATGACGGAGAAAAAAGCACATCCACTTATTATATACACAGACGGTTCATCGAGAGGTAACCCAGGCAACGGTGGCTATGGTGCCATATTAATTTGGGGAGATAAAGTAAAAGAACTCTGGGGTGGTTACAAATACACAACCAACAACCGCATGGAGTTAATGGGTGTGATTCAAGCACTCATGGCTGTAACCAAAAAAAATATTCCAATAACTATTTATACCGATAGCCAGTACATTGTAAATAGTGTAGAAAAAAAATGGCTTGATAACTGGATTAAAACCGATTTTAAAGGCGGCAAAAAAAATAAAGATCTCTGGCTAACTTATGCAAGCCTTGCCAAAGATTTTACCATCAAATTTGTTTGGGTAAAAGGACACGCAAATAATACATACAATAACCGCTGCGATGAGTTAGCTACTGCTGCCGCAGATGATACAAACTTATTAGAAGACGAGGGATATGAGGGATAATTGATTAAATAACCCAAAAACCAATCAGAAGCTAACTATGCGATAACTTTATTGTTTTTAGTCAATAAACTATAAGCGCCAAACAGCACAGCACCAAATATAAATGTAGCTAAAAGACTATTGGTGTAAAAAGGAACACCATCAACATAACACTGCATTAATCCAGCAAATGTTTTTGGTCTATTCCATCCACCACCAAAAGCCCAAACTGTAAAATTAGATAGAAAGAAATATGAGGTAGGACCCGCTAAAAATGCAAATGCAACAGACACTACTTTTTTAGTTTGAATTAAAAATCCAAAAGCTGCAAGTCCAGCAATTAAAATATAGTTTAACCACTGTCCACTATAAAAACCTTGATAGTCGGTTAGGTGATTGATGTACAATACTTCAAAAAGTAAATCCGAAATAAACATGGAAATAAGAGGCATCGCAAACGCCCACTTTTTATTGTTCATACAAATAGCTCCACTAAATAATGCAATGGCTATTTGAGGCGCAAAACCCATGGGCCTGTTAGGCATTATTCTATAAAGAGCACTAGCTAGAATAGTAAGAACTAATGGGGCAATAATTGATCTAGAAATTTTCATGTATATATCGTTTCAAAACAAAAATAAGTACTTAGTCACATTTTTAAGTGGCTCAATTTTCCTCATGTTGTGAATAAGCTACCAAAGAAGGTACAAATGCTCTATAAATAAGGGTTTTACCGGAAGCATGTATGTTTAACTTATTCCCAGGAAAAACAACAAAAGCTTCACCTGTTTTAACGCTCATTTGGTTGTTTACAACGCAACCACCTTCTACTACTAAAAACATGTCGATGCTCTCTGCTGTATAGTTATAGCTACTAGTGCCATCAAGCGTAATGGAAGCAATCCCAAAATCTTGAGTAGGTGCAGGATAGACGCTCTCGCCCATACAAGGCTTAGTGCCCTCAATGATTACAGGCTCAATGTGCTCGAATCTGATATTTTTAATGAGTTCAGGCACATCTATATGCTTGGGGGTAAGACCTCCTCTTAAAACATTGTCACTGTTTGCCATGAGTTCTACATTTTGGCCTTCCAAATAAGCATGTGGCACACCTGCATCCTGAAATATACCCTGACCAGGCATGATACAAACAATATTAAAAAGAAACAAAGAAAATACACCCTTATCAATAGGATAAATGCCATTTGAATTTTCATACAATTTTGCAACCCACCATTCTGGACTTGTCTTATCTATTTTCCCATCTTGCTTATTGCGCAAAGCTCTTTTAACAACAGGACCTAATAAACTATCAACTTGGGCCTGCTCCATTTCCATTAAAAAAGTATACAAGCTAGATAAGCCTTCAGATTTATACAAGGGTAATAATACCTGAAATTCTGCGGAATTTTCTAGGGTTTCAAATATTTCTGATTCAGATTTAAATCCATGTAACAGCCAGAACTCACTCATAGCCAGCATAATCTCTGGTTTATGATTTTTGTCCTTATAGTTACGGTTTGGTGCATTTAAAGGCACTCCTGCTGCTTCCTCCTTTTCAAAAGCTAGTTTCGCATATTCCTTGGTAGGATGCACCTGTATAGAAAGCATATCCTTAACATCAAGTACTTTAAACAAATATGGAAGTCCCCCAAAGTGGGTTAAAACAGGTTCAGATAAGGCAGCTTTTGGATCAGACGCAATGACCTCCGAAAGTAAAATTGGTTGCTTATTTACCTCAATGGTAGATGGGCCACTTGCATGAACCCCTAGCCAGTACTCCGCAAATGGAACTTGATTGGGGTTTTCAATAGAAAGCAATTGAGGTAAAAATGAAGTACCACCCCAACTATAATGCTGCACCGAACCGGTTAATTTATGAACGTTATAATCAAATGACATATCCCCTTTTTTATAGAAACGAAAAATGCAGTCATATGTTTTACAAGAACCATAATAATATACAAACAGGTAAGCTAGGTGAACAATTAGCTGCCACCTACCTTCAAAACATGGGGTATACCCTACTTGACCTCAATTGGAGACACCGTCACTGGGAATTAGACATTATAGCTTCACTTGGCAATACCCTTCATTTTGTAGAAGTAAAAACAAGAAACAGCCTCCAATTTGGCCACCCCGAACAACATATTTCGGTTAAAAAAATGAGGCATTTAAAAAATGCGGCTTGCCATTATCACTACCTACACGCAAACTACAAAAACATTCAGTTTGATGTGATAGCTATTAACTTTGAACCCTGTAAAGAACCGCTACTTTATTTTATGGAGGACATTTACTTTTAGTCATGTCTTAGTATCGCTCCATCATTTTTTCAACCATCTTAAAGGTTGCTGGACAGTATGAAATGTTTTGCTTGTGCACGTGCAGGTATTCTACAAATTTTTTCTTTTTGAGGTGCGGGAAACCTGCACAGTCTGCGGGTCTCACCTCATAAATAGCACACATATTGGTGCTCAAATTTAAAAAATGACAAGGTTGAGATACATTGACCCAATCTTTGTCTTTTGCATCATACTCCAACCATGTAGCTTTAAACTCTTTGGGAGAAATATTAAAATGACCGGCAATTCTTTTGATATCGGTTACTGTAAATGTGGGACTCATGCTTTTACAGCAATTGGCACAACTTAAACAGTCCACTTCTTTCCAAACTTCTGCATCAATTACAGGTGCATTTTTATCTAGGTCTTTTGGGGGCTTACGACCAATTTTTGACAAGAAACTTTTAAAAGATTTTTCGTGCTTTTTTGCCCTTTGTTTAAACGACTTAAGATTCACCTTCATTTCTTGACTTTACTTATAATAAATTTGGTGTCGCAATATCGGTTAGCTTACCTTCATTTCCAAATTAACCGGTCAAGACAGCGTTTTTAATAATTATCCGATGTGGGAAGCCTATAGAAAAGGATACAAAGCCTACTTAAGATTGGAAAAATCTTTAAGTGACCACTCCGTGGAAGCCTACCTGCATGATGTTACCAAACTAACCCAGTATTTACAAGTTGTGAATCAAGAAAAAAATCCTGCATCCCTTACCCTCAAAGACTTACAGGCTTTTGTAAAATGGATTGGAGAACTTGGTATGGGCGCTACCACACAAGCTCGTATCATATCTGGGATCAGAAGTTTTTATAAATACCTCTTGACAGAACAACTCATTACCATTGACCCATCTACCCTACTGGAAGCTCCAAAAACCAGACGAAAATTACCGGACACTTTAAGTTTTGAGGAAATAGAAACACTTATTGGCGCCATCGATTTATCGAGCCCCGAGGGTACACGAAATAAAGCGATTTTAGAGACCATGTATAGTTGTGGATTACGTGTAAGTGAACTAATAGGGCTAAAAATTTCTTGTCTCTACCTAGACATAGGCTTTATCCGCGTAATTGGTAAAGGCGATAAAGAAAGACTCGTACCTATTGGATCAGACGCTATTAAATGCATTAAAACATACAAAGACACGGTTAGATCACACCAAAGCATTTCAGAAAAAAACCAGGACATCCTTTTTTTAAATAGACGGGGCAATGCACTTAGCCGCGTGATGATATTTTATATTATTAAAAGTCTTGCGCTTACAGCCGGCATCACAAAAGTGATTTCACCACATACGTTTAGGCATAGTTTTGCTACCCATTTGGTAGAAGGGGGCGCCGATTTAAGAGCCGTTCAAGAAATGCTGGGCCACGAGAGCATTACAACCACCGAAATTTACACCCACCTCAACCGCGATTTTTTAAGGGATACCCTTCAACAGTTTCACCCAGCTTTTAAAAAATAGTGTTAGGTTTGCTATTCTAAAAACATAAATTTTTACCTATGAAAAAAATACTCTTCATTGTAGCAGCTTTTGTTACAACAATTGCTAGCGCGCAAATTAAAATGCCTGCGCCAAGTACTACACAAAAAATCAACCAAGATTTTGGTATGGGGGCTATCGAACTTACCTACTCTCGTCCCAACATTAAAGGCCGTACGGTATTAAAAGAAAAAAGTGAATTAGCGCCTCTTGGAAGCTTATGGCGCCTTGGTGCAAACGCAGCCACTAAAATTAAATTCACTGATAAGGTAACCATTGGTGGTACCGAATTAGAAGCGGGCACTTATGTTATTTATGCAATCCCTGGTAAAGAAATCTGGGACGTGATTATCAATAAAGGATTAAACAATTGGGGGTCCGACGGTTACAAAGAAGCAGAAGACGTTGTGCGCGTAAAAGTTAAAGCGCAAAAAACAATCAATTTTGCAGAAACTTTTACCATGCAGTTCGCAAACATCGCAGCTGAAACATGTGAACTACATATGGCTTGGGCTGGCGTACAAGTAGCATTACCAATTAGCACCAATATTAAAGACCGTGTACGCGCACAAGTAGAAAAAGCTTTAGCTGCAGATAACATTCAGGCTAACACTTACAATACTGCTGCTAATTTTTATTACGAGTTTGATAAAGATTACAACAAGGCACTTGTAAATATTACCAAAGCTGTTGAAGGCAACAAAGAAGCTTATTGGATGCTACTTTTAAAAGCTAGAATTGAAAAAGCACTAGGCGACAAAGTAAGCGCTAAAGCAAGTGCTCAAAAATGTATCGATATTGCTACTGGTAAAAATGCAGACTATGTAACGTTTGCAAATGAACTTATTAAAAGTTTATAATTATAGTTGCGTTTAAAAACGCAATGTTCAACATAAAAAAGCCCGCCGTTGGAATCAGTCCAATTCGGCGGGCCTTTTTACTTGCGTTCAATTATTTTTTCTCTGCCATATCAGGAATCGCTTCTACCTTGTAAGCACCTGCATCCAGCTTGGCTTTTGTTTCAGTAAATGCAACCAATGTTTCCTGGATATCAGCATCGGTATGTGAAGCTGTTGGAATTAAGCGGTAAATAATATGTCCTTTTGGAATGACCGGATAAACCACAATAGAGCAAAATATTTTATAATTTTCGCGGAGGTCCATGACCATGGCAGTTGCTTCTTCTACACCACCCTTCATGTACACAGGTGTTACAGGTGTATCTGTTTTTCCAATGTCAAAACCACGCTCTTTTAAACCCGCTTGTAATTTTAAAGCATTGCTCCATAACTTTTCTTTAAGTTCTGGCATGGTGCGAAGCATTTCTAAGCGCTTTAAATTACCAATAACAAGTGGCATTGGTAAACTCTTAGCAAATATTTGCGAACGAATATTGTAACGAATAAAATCGATGATAGTTTTATCACCTGCTAAAAATGCACCAATAGATGCCATTGATTTTGCAAAGGTAGAAAAGTATAAATCAATCGCGTCTTGACAACCTTGCGCTTCACCGGCACCAGCACCAGTTTTTCCAAGTGTACCAAAACCGTGTGCATCATCTACAAGCAATCTAAAATCGTACTTACCTTTAAGTTCAGCAATTTCTTTTAATTTTCCCTGATCACCGGCCATTCCAAATACACCTTCCGTTATCACTAAAATACCGCCCGCCTTTTGCTTTTCAATAAGCGCCGTTGCACGCTGCATTTGTTTTTCAAAATCTTCTAGGTCGTTGTGCTTGAATACATAACGGTGTCCTGGGTGTAAACGAAGGCCATCAATAATACATGCATGGCTTTCTGCGTCGTACACGATTACATCATGTCTTCCACAAATAGCATCAATGGTACTCATGATACCTTGGTAACCAAAGTTCATTAAAATAGCGTCTTGCTTAAAAACAAACGCAGCCAATTCACTTTCTAGTTGCTCGTGCTGATCAGTGTTACCACTCATCATACGTGCACCCATTGGAGAAGCTAAACCATATGCAGCAGCAGCATCGGCATCTGTTTTTCTAATTGCAGGATGATTGGCTAAACCTAAATAGTTATTTAAGCTCCATACAATCATGTCTTTCCCTCTAAATTTCATTCTACTACCTATTTCACCTTCTAACTTAGGGAAAGCAAAATAGCCATGTGCTCTTTCTCTGTGCTGACCCAGTGGTCCAGCGTTCTTAAGGAGTTTCTCAAAGATGTCTGCCATATATTATCATTATTTCTTTGGTAATCAATAAAAATTGATGCAAAATTAATCTTTTTATGCACTCAATAAGCGTTGGATTTATGCACCATTGTGTACCTTAGTCGCTGAAATATGTTAAAAACGCATTGTAATACCCCATTTTTTATGAAAAAGCACTTGATTGTAAGCCTTTTAGGGATGTTTTTGTTATCTGCTAGCACTGCTGTTAGCGCTCAAAAAACAACAACACCAGCAGCACAAAAAGCAGGTTTAGCGCCTGTTGTGGCCAGACCTAAGCTTGTTGTAGGAATTGTAGTAGATCAAATGCGCTGGGATTATCTAGTGCGTTTTAGACCTTTATTTAAAGTAAATGGTGGTTTAACCAGGTTGCTAAGCCAAGGTTACTCTTGCGAAAATAATTTTATCCCTTATACCCCAACGGTTACTGCTTGTGGTCACACTTGTGCTTATACAGGATCAGTTCCGGCCATTCACGGCATTACAGGCAATGCTTGGTGGGACAATCAACTCATGCGCAGCGTGTATTGTAGTGAAGACAAAACCGTTAAAGGTGTTGGCGGTAAAACAGATGCGGATGGTCAAATGAGTCCACGCAATATGCTAACTACTACTATTGGTGACGAGTTAAGACTTGCCACTAATTTTAAAAGTAAAGTGGTAGGTATTGCCATTAAAGATAGAGGTGCTATTTTACCAGCTGGCCATAGCGCAACAGGTGCTTATTGGTATGAAGGCGCTTCTGGCAATTTTATTACAAGCACTTATTACACCAATCAATTACCTGCTTGGGTAACTGAATTTAACAATAGAAAAGTTGTTGACTCATTATACAAACTTGGTTGGAATACGGTTTTACCAACTGCTACTTACGCCGATTATGCAACCTCTGATCAAAAAGAGTTTGAAGGCAAACCATTTGGTAAAGATGCAGTAGGGTTCCCTTATGATTTATCAAAATTTGTTGGCAAAGATTACGGTAAAATTTCTTCTACGCCACACGGTAATACACTTACAACAGAAATGGCCAAGGCTGCTGTTATTGCAGAAAAATTAGGTCAGTCTGGTAACACAGATATGCTAACGGTAAGTTATTCATCTCCAGATTATATTGGTCATTCTTTTGGACCTAATTCATGGGAAAATGTGGATGATTATGTGAGACTTGATGAAGAATTAGGAAGGTTTTTTGCATTCTTAGATGCACAAGTTGGAAACGGGCAGTACACGGTTTTTTTAACCGCAGACCACGCCGTAGCGCATGTTCCAGGCTTTATGAATGAAAATAAATTACCTGGCGGAACGGTAAATGATGCAGCCATTCAAAAAGAAATGAACGCACAATTAAAAGCGGTATATGGTATCGATAATTTAGTAGTGAGCATGTACAATTACCAAGTGCATTTAAACCACAATAAATTAGATTCTGCAAAAATGGATGATGCGCCTATTAAAAAATGGATTGCGAGTTACATGAAAAAAAATGAAGCAGTAGCCAATGCATTTCCTACCTCAGACATCATGACAACGCCCATCAATAAAACACTGCGTGAAATGCTCGCCAATGGATTTTATCCACGCAGAAGTGGCGATGTTCAAATCATATTTAAACCTGGCTATATAGATGGTGGCAACACTGGCACTACACATGGATTATGGTATCCCTACGATGCGCATATTCCATTATTATGGTATGGCTATGGTATCAATAAAGGAAGCTCACACAAAGAAACCTACATGACGGATATTGCCGTAACACTTGCTGCACTATTAAAAGTACAAATGCCAAATGGTGCAGTTGGTAAAGTAATTGAAGAAGTCATTAAAAAATAATTACGATATAAAGCGCGCGTGCAAGGCAAGCACTTGTGGAATTACAAGTGAGGCATCATTATTGTCAATCACAAAATTGCAGCGCTTCATTTTTTCTGTGTCCTCTAATTGATGTTGCATTCGACTTAGCACTTCTTCGCGAGGCACATGGTCTCTTGCCATCACTCTGGCAATGCGCAGTTCCTCTGGTGCAGTTACACCAATAATGTAATCGAGCCCTTCATTTGTTCCAGCTTCAAAAAGTAATGCAGCTTCTTTAATGATATAGGGTCTGTTTCTATAACCAGAAGCCCATTTGTCTGCTGCTGCGATGGTAGCCGGATGCACTAACGCATTTAGCTTTGCCAGCTGGTTTGGGTTATTAAAAACAAGGGTTGCTAAATACTTTCTATCTAGCAACCCGTTCTTATATGTTTCAGATCCAAATGCGGCAATCACTTGTTCGCGAAGTATTGGATCCGTATTTAATATATTTTTTGCAGTGGCATCAGCGTCAAAAACAGGTACACCCAGTACTTTAAAAATACCTGCTACCGTTGATTTACCGGCACCAATGCCTCCTGTAATACCAATTTTAAGCATTTGCTGCTTTAGCAATCGCTAAAGTCCAATCCATGCTAATAGAAGACTTTTCAATTTTAAGGTAGCTACCAGGGCTAACTTCTAATTGTAGTGTTCCATCTTCATTGATTTTATTGATGGTACCATGAATACCAGCGATGGTAACAATACGATCACCCTTTTGCATGTTATCAATAAATTTCTTTTGGTCTTTTGCTTTTTTAGCTTGCGGACGAATCATGAATAACCAGAAAACTAAAATAATGGCACCCATCATTACTAATTGTACCATACCGCCTCCACCTTGCTGTGGATTACCTGCTAACAATACTAAACTTAAACTGTTCATCTCTATTTTTTTTTGTTATTTGAAGCATTAAAATTAACCTTTTGAATCTTACCAGACTCTGTTAATTCTTTATGAATATTATCTAAAATACCGTTTACAAATTGACCACTTTGCGCTGTGCTGTAATCCTTTGCCAAATCAATATACTCATTTATGGTTACTTTGGTAGGAATGGTTTCAAAAAATAACAATTCGCAAACACCCATACGCATCAAAATCATATCCAAAAGGGCGATACGCTCCGCGTCCCAATTTTTTAATTTAGGCTTAATCAAATCGGCGGCTACTTGTTTTTTGTCGATGGTTGTTTCAAGTAAACTTTGAGCAAACTGCCATTTTTCGGCACCCACCATTTCTAATAAGTTAACACCAGCTGGTTTTTGAATATAGTTTAATACGAGCTGCTCCATCATGTCTGCATCATCGTCCCAGTTATGAAACACTTCTTCAATATGTTCGATAAAAGCCTCATTAGGCAGCATTAGGTTGGTAAAAATAAATTTGATAATTTCTTTTTCCTTGGCCTTATCTCTCGCGTCACTTGCCGTATATAACTGATAAATATCAGACGCCGTTAAAGCATCAAATGTCTTTTTAAGTAGGTCTTTTGAAATGGTATGATGGGGTTTAAACACCTCTACTGCCTCTTTAAAAGTTTCACTCTCAATGATTTCCCACAAAAGTGAGTTTCCGGCAATTTTGGTATTTACGTTTAAATCTTCGTTAGAGGGAAGGTTACGGGCTGCACGGTTAAAAGCACTGGTTTCGGCGTAACGGGCAACTTCAGTAATGTAATAAAGGAGGTAAACGAATAACTCATTACTCAGATCAAGCTGTTTTTTTAGCACTTGTACCGGCTTAGGCAACTTGGCTCCTGCATCGGCAGTTTCTATGATATATAGTAACTGCATCACTTTCACTCGAATATTTCTTCTACTTATCATCTGGTAAGAACTTATTTGGGAGGGCAAATGTAGAAAGAAATTGCCCAAAAACCACCTAAAAATGAAAATTTGACACTTGTAAACCAAAACTTACTGCATCTTTGCTGCCCGTTCTGACAGGCTTTCGCCAATTTAGGTAGGATACCAGGGTAAACCCTGAAATTTTGACCTAGCAAACCAGTTGGCATAATAATAGATGAATAGGTACTGTTCTGGTTAACGATTTACGTTTAGGAACAGATTTTTTAACTCAAACATTAAAAAACAAATACGGTATGGCTAAGAAATTAAGCGTAACGCCCTTACACGACAGAGTAATTGTAAAGGCTGCTGCCGCAGAAGAAAAAACTGCTGGTGGAATCATTATCCCTGACACAGCTAAAGAAAAACCACAACGTGGCGTAGTAGTTGCTGTTGGAACTGGTAAAAAAGATGAACCAATGACTGTTAAAGTTGGTGACAATGTACTTTATGGCAAATATGCTGGTACAGAAATTCAAATCGAAGGTCAAGACCTTCTTATCATGCGTGAAAGTGATTTACTCGCAATCGTATAATATTCATTCGTAAAATTAAATTGTTATATACATGGCAAAGCAAATTTTCTTCGATATCGAAGCAAGAAATAAAATGAAAAAAGGCGTTGACACTCTTGCCAACGCAGTTAAAGTAACCTTAGGACCAAAAGGTCGTAACGTGGTTATTGAGAAAAAATTTGGTGCACCTTCAGTTACTAAGGATGGTGTATCTGTTGCAAAAGAAATTGAACTAGAAGACGCTATCGAAAACATGGGCGCTCAAATGGTTAAAGAAGTAGCTAGCAAAACAGCAGATATTGCTGGTGATGGTACTACAACTGCAACTGTTTTAGCACAAGCTATTATTTCAGAAGGTTTAAAAAACGTAGCAGCTGGCGCTAATCCTATGGATTTAAAGCGTGGAATTGATAAGGCAGTAGCAAAAGTGATCGAGAACCTAAGAGCACAATCGCAAGCTGTTGGTAACGATTCTAAAAAAATTGAACAAGTGGCTACCATCTCTGCAAACAGTGATAGTGAAATTGGAAAGTTAATTGCAACTGCAATGTCTAAAGTAGGTAAAGAAGGTGTGATTACTGTTGAAGAAGCAAAAGGTACTGATACAACTGTTGACGTTGTAGAAGGTATGCAATTTGATCGTGGATATATCTCTCCATATTTCGTTACAAACAGCGAAAAAATGGAAGCAGAAATTCAAAATCCATATATCTTAATTTATGACAAAAAGATTTCTGCAATGAAAGACATTCTTCATATTTTGGAGAAAGTAGCTCAAAGCGGTCGTCCTCTTGTAATCATTGCCGAAGATTTAGAAGGTGAAGCACTTGCTACCCTTGTTGTAAATAAATTACGTGGTACCATCAAAGTGGCTGCTGTTAAAGCACCAGGTTTTGGTGACCGTCGTAAAGAAATGTTAACTGACATTGCTATTTTAACTGCTGGTACTGTTATCAGTGAAGAGCAAGGATTTAAATTAGAAAATGCAGACCTTACTTATTTAGGTCAAGCATCTTCTGTTACAATCGACAAAGACAATACTGTTATTGTTGGTGGTAAAGGTAAAAAAGCAGATATCACTGCTCGTGTAAACCAAATTAAAGCACAAATCGAAAACACAACTTCTGATTACGATCGCGAAAAATTACAAGAGCGTTTAGCGAAATTAAGTGGTGGTGTTGCGGTATTATATGTTGGTGCTGCTACCGAAGTTGAAATGAAAGAAAAGAAAGACCGCGTAGACGATGCACTTCACGCTACACGTGCAGCTGTTGAAGAAGGTATTGTACCTGGTGGTGGTGTTGCTTATATCCGTGCAGTAGAAAGTTTAGAAAAACTAAAAGGTGCGAACGAAGATGAAGCAACAGGTATTCAAATCGTTAAAAGAGCGATCGAAGAACCACTTCGTCAAATCGTTATCAATAGCGGTATTGAAGGTTCTATCGTTGTACAAAAAATTAAAGAAGGCAAAGGTGACTTTGGTTTCAATGCACGCACTGAGGTTTACGAAAACCTATTTAAAGCGGGTGTAATTGATCCAACTAAAGTAACACGTGTTGCATTAGAAAACGCTGCATCTATTGCTGCTATGTTGTTAACAACAGAGTGTGTAATTGCAGACAAACCAAAACCTGAAGCAGCTGCTGGCCATTCTCATGGCGCACCTGATATGGGTGGAATGGGTTACTAATACAATAACCTTTCATCATAAAAAGTCTCGCATCTATTATGGGTGCGAGACTTTTTCATTAAAAACATTTTTGAAGTGCCTCTGCAAATGAGTGTGGTGCATATCCGAGCATGCTAACCGCTTTATCAATTTTTAGTCCAGAGCGTTGGGCTCTTTTAACAGGCTCCGGAAAAGTACTCGCTGTTACGGGTTCAATTAAATCTAATGGAAGGTTCAAATGCTTGGCCACTGCAACCGCCATATCATAAGGCGATACAATATCTTTTCCGGCCAAATGAAAAGTACCCGGCACCTGATTGTTTATTATTTTTCGAATACCCCAGCACAAATCACCAATATAGGTGGGTGTTCGGGCCTGATCTGTTACAACTTTAATAGACTCTCCATTTTTTAATTTCTCGGCTACCCACTGAATAAAACTAGGACGCAAGTTTTCCCAAACTGGGCCATACATAAATACGGGGCGTATTACTGTATTGATAATACTAGACGCAATGACCATTTGCTCAGCCTCAAACTTAGAGGCACCATATAAATTAAGTGGTGCAGGGGCATCCTCCTCGGCGTGCGGACCACCTTCGCCAAAAATAAAATCGGTACTGAGGTATACAAAATGCTGGGTGCCCAGTTTTGTGGCAGCCTCCAATAAATGCCGGGTTGCCTCTATATTATTAGCGTTACAAAGGCTAGGATGAGCAGCACACTCGTCAGGTTTACTCATAGCAGCAGTGTGAATAACTGCCTCAGGCCTTGTTAAATCAAACAAATTTTCAACATTCCTAACGTCCGTTAGCTCAATATTATAGTAAGTTAAATTGCTATATGATGGCAGTCGAGACGCATTTCGAGAGGTGGCAATCACTTCAAACCCTTTATCAACAAGGGTTTTAACCAAATGCTGCCCAGTAAACCCATTAGCCCCTGTAACTAGTACTTTCATAGTACAAGTTTACACATTTTTAAAGCACTGTTTATCAAATTGTAAAAACGGTTTCAAATGCTTATTTTCGTACCTCGTGTTCGTTAGACACACCCATTTACAACTGAGGCCCAGTAAGTTAAGGCCAACAATAAAGAAGATAAAATGTCTACTAAAAAAGTAACAAAAATTGGCGTACTAACTTCTGGTGGAGATGCACCTGGTATGAACGCAGCAATTAGAGCCGTTGTAAGAACCGCTATCTACCACGGCATTGAGGTATATGGTATCGTGAGAGGTTACAATGGTATGGTGGAAGGAGATATTTTTAAGATGGATTCAAAATCGGTGGCCAATATTATCCAGCGCGGTGGAACTATTTTAAAAACAGCCCGCAGTGCTGCTTTTTTTGAACCAGAAGGGCGCAAAAAAGCCTACGATAACCTTAAAAAGTTTGGCATCAACGGACTCGTAATTATTGGTGGAGATGGTAGTTTTAAAGGTGCCCAAAAATTTAGCAATGAATTTGATATCCCTTGTATTGGAATTCCGGGGACTATCGATAAAGATATAGCAGGTTCCGATTTTACCATCGGATTTGATACCGCTGTAAATACGGCTGTGGAAGCGATTGATAAAATTAGAGATACCGCCGATGCACACGACCGCCTTTTTGTGGTGGAAGTAATGGGTAGAGACGCTGGTTATATTGCATTACACAGTGGCATTGCTACTGGTGCCGAAAACATTTTGATTCCGGAAACCAAAACAGATATTGAAGAACTCATTGCGTCTTTAACTGAAAAAGAAAAGCGTAAAAAACTAGTAAATCTAGTGGTGGTTGCAGAAGGTGATGAACTTGGTGGCGCCAATGAAATTGGAGCAATTATGAAAACACGTTTACCTAATGCAGATATCAGAATTTGTATTTTAGGACATATTCAACGTGGTGGAGCTCCAAGTTGCTTAGACCGTTTAATAGCAAGCCGTATGGGCTTTCATGCTGTTGAATGTTTAATAGAAGGTCGCAACAACGTAATGGTAGGTATTGTAAACAACAAAGTACATTATACGCCACTCGATAACGCTGTTAAAGCAAAACAAAAAATATCTCAAGACTGGTTTAAAATTGTAAAAATATTAGCTAGTTAATCTTGTATAGAACCCCCCTTTAAGAAAAAAGCAATTTAAGTAAGAAAAGATTATGTCAAAAAATTTAGAGAAATACCTACACCGAAACATGGATAAGCAAGCAGGTCTTGCACACATGGATCACCGCACAAAAATTGTTGCAACCGTAGGCCCTGCTTGTGATAAATATGATCAGCTATTGGCACTTGTAAAAGCAGGTGTAAACGTTTTTCGTTTAAACTTTTCACATGGTAGTCATGAAGACAAAAAAACCATCATCGACCACATTCGCACCATCAATAAAACCGAACCTTATAATATTGCGATATTAGGTGACTTACAAGGACCTAAATTAAGAGTGGGCGAAATTAAAGACAATGCACTAGATGCCAAAGTGGGCGATGTCCTTACCCTTACCAACGAAAAATGTATTGGTACCCACGAAAAAATATATGTATCCTACCCTAACCTTGCCGGAGATGTTGTGATTGGCAATACTATCATGATTGATGATGGTAAAATTGAAGTGAAAGTACTTTCGGTAGAAGCAAACGGTGACGTTAAAGTAACGGTAACCCTTGGTGGTATTATCTCTTCTAAAAAAGGATTGAATTTACCAGACACGAAAATTTCTTTACCAGCCTTAACAGAAAAAGACATCATTGATCTTGATTTCATGATCAAAGAAGAGTTAGACTGGGTTGCGCTTAGCTTTGTTAAAAGAGTTGCCGATATTGAAATGCTTAGAGGTATTTTAGATAAAAATAAGAGCAAGTCTAAAATCATTGCAAAAATTGAAATGCCAGAGGCACTCACCAATATCAGAGAAATTATTCTAGCTTCTGATGGAATTATGGTAGCACGTGGAGATTTGGGTGTTGAACTTCCTGTTGAGCGCATTCCTTTAATTCAAAAAGAACTCATTAGAAAATGTATACATAGGGGTAAGCCGGTTATTGTTGCCACTCAAATGATGGAAAGCATGATTGACCGTGTTAAGCCCAATAGAAGTGAAATTACAGACGTTGCAAATGCGGTACTAGAAGGTGCCGATGCAGTCATGCTAAGTGGTGAAACTGCTGCCGGAAACCATCCAGCACTTGTAGTAGAAACCATGTGTAAGATTATCAAAGAAGTAGAAAAAACAGAATACCGTTATAACCGCTCTGAAGATTTAAAACCACAACCACAATCTCCATCATTTTACAGTGATGCAGTTTGTTACAACGCATGTAAAATATCGGAAGATGTAAATGCACATGCACTTGTGGGTATGACACAAAGTGGCTATACTGGATTTATGCTTAGTAGCTTTCGACCTTCTTCCCCACTATTTATTTTTACCAAAGAAAGATCGCTGGTAAATCAGTTAAGCTTAAGCTGGGGTGTGCGTGCTTTTTACTACGCCGAAGAAGAAAGTTTAGATGATATTGTTAGTGACCAAATTGGCATTTTAAAAGAGCGTGGATTTGTAAAAGAAGGTGATGTGGTCGTAAATACCGGCAGCACCCCTATTGCAGAACACTTACCAACCAATGTAATTAAGCTCACAACTGTCAAATAATGACAAAATATTAATATTAATACCTAAAAGATTCCTCAAAACGAGGAATCTTTTTTATTTTAGAGAATCAATAATTGCATACCCTATGAAAAAAGTATTTTCAGCCATTTTCCTTCTAGTTTGTATGTTAGCAACTGCACAAGAAGTAAATATTATTCCGCAGCCAACTAGCTTAAAAACCAAAGAAGGTTCATTTAGCATTTCTGCAAAAACAACGCTACAAATTAAAAGTGTGGGGCAGCAAAAAGCGGCTAACTTTTTTAATAAATATTTGCAGCAGTTTTATGGCTTTCAGTTAAAAGTTAACGTTGGTACTGGCGCAAAAAATGCAATTAGCTTAATAAATAATAATTCAAAAGCTCCAAAAGGAACCTATACATTAGAATCTTCAAGTAATGGTGTTGTTATAACTGGCGCCAACGAAGAAGGTGTTTTTTATGGCGTACAATCACTCATTCAATTATTGCCGATTCAAAAATCAGCCTCATTAAATATACCCGCTGTAAGTATTCAAGATCAACCAAGGTTTGTGTACAGAGGGATGCACCTTGATGAAGGCCGTCACTTTTTTGGAATGGACTTTGTAAAAAAGTATATCGACTTTATTGCCATGTATAAGTTAAATACTTTTCACTGGCATTTAACCGAAGACCAAGGTTGGAGAATTGAAATTAAAAAATATCCAAAATTGACAACTGTGGGTGGTTTCCGTAACGCTAACATCATTGGCCGTTACCCAGGTAAAGGAAGTAACAATACCAGGTATGGTGGATTTTACACCCAAGCACAAATCAAAGAAATTGTAAAATACGCTGCTGATAGATTTGTAACCATCATTCCTGAAATAGAAATGCCAGGTCATGCAAGTGCAGCCATTGCAGCCTATCCTGAGCTTAGTTGTTTTCCAAATGAATCTACACCAGCCATTCCAACCATGCATAGTGCAGCAACACTTGAAGCTTTAAAAAAGCCAGGCACTAAAATTGTTCAAGAAACCTGGGGCGTATTTGATGATGTATTTGTACCCTCGGATAATACATTTACATTTTTACAAAACGTATTAGATGAAGTAATGGCCTTATTCCCCTCTACCTACATTCATATTGGTGGAGATGAGTGTCCGAAAGAATCATGGAAAAGATCTGAATTTTGCCAAAAACTAATCAAAGAAAAAGGCTTAAAAGATGAGCACGGCTTACAAAGTTATTTTATTGGCCGCATCGAAAAATATTTAAACAGCAAGGGGCGTCAAATTATTGGATGGGATGAAATTTTAGAAGGTGGTCTCGCCCCTAACGCAACTGTTATGAGCTGGCGTGGTGAAAAAGGTGGAATAGAAGCCGCAAAAGAAAAGCATACCGTAATAATGACACCAGGTGGCTGGATGTATTTTGACCACCAACAAAATAAAAAAGAAGATTCTGTTACTATTGGCGGATACACCACCATTCAAAAAGTATACAGCTACGAACCACTTCCAAAAGAAATGGATCCTGCCGATTACAAATATGTACTTGGTGCTCAAGCAAATGTTTGGACAGAGTACATGAACAATACAGCTAAAGCAGAATACATGGTATTTCCACGTATGAGTGCTTTAAGTGAAGTACTATGGAGCAGCAAAGAAAATAAGAGCTGGCCTTCTTTTGAAAAGAAATTATTACATGAATTTAAGCGATATGATAATTTTAAAATTAATTATAGTAAAGCTTATTTTAACCCGGAGAATAATTAATTTATACTGTAATAACTATTTGTTATGATAGACGCATTTGAAAAAGTCCCCGTCCAAATTTTTCCTTCTCCAATAGAAGGATCTGCATTTGTTGCGCGTGAAATTGCTACCTTAATAAAAGCAAAAGCTGCAAAAAATGAAAACTGTGTACTTGGTTTAGCAACAGGCTCTACCCCGATTAAATTATACAAAGAGCTTGTAAGACTGCACAAAGAAGAAGGACTCAGCTTTAAAAATGTGATCACTTTTAATTTAGATGAATATTTTCCAATTGAGCCTGATGCACCACAAAGCTATTGGAGCTTTATGCACCACCATTTATTTAACCACATTAATATAGATCCAAAAAATATCCATATTCCAAGTGGTAAATGGCCCAAAGAAGATATCAAAAAATATTGCGCAGCCTATGACGCAGCCATTGTTGAAGCAGGTGGCATTGATTTACAAATTTTAGGAATTGGCGGCAATGGTCATATTGGATTTAACGAACCAGGATCAAGCATCATATCAAAAACAAGACTTGTAAACCTCGCCAATAATACCAGACTTGCTAACGCTTACGAATTTTCGCATCTCTCAAAAGTACCTCGCCTTGCAGTTACTATGGGTATTGGAACGATCATGCAATCGAAGCGTATTTTGTTAATGGCCTTTGGCAACAAAGGAGAAATTATTACAAAAGCAGCAGAAGGTGATGTAACAGAACAAGTTCCTGCAAGCATTTTACAAGAGCATCCAAATTGTACTTTTATAATTGATAACTCCGTTTCTGAATCACTCACGCGCATTAAATCGCCATGGTTGACAGGTAATTGTGTGTGGGATAAAAAATTAATGAAGCGTGCTGTTATTGAACTTTCATTAAAACTTGATAAAGAAGTATTAAGCTTAACCGCCAAAGACTACAACGAAAATGGTTTAGCTGATTTACTCGTAGAAAAAAATGACGCCTACGAAATTAATTTAGAAGTCTTTTACATGCTAAGGGATAGTTTAACCGGATGGCCAGCAGGAAAACCAAACGCAGTTATTCCAGCTCACCCTGAAAGAAGCAATCCGTATCCAAAAAAGTGTTTGATTTTTTCACCCCACCCCGACGATGACATTATTAGTATGGGCGGAACCTTTATGCGTTTGCATGATCAAGGCAACGAAGTCCATGTGGCCTATCAAACCAGTGGTAATATTGCGGTATCGGATGAGTTTGTAACACGCTTTTTAGATTTTGCAGTTGGTTTCGAAGATTTGTTTGGTATCGATAATAAAAAGAGTCAAGAAATTTTACAAGCAGCACGTAATTACATTGCCACCAAACAAAAAGGTGGATTGGATTCTCCAGAAATTAGAGCCATTAAGGGTTTAATTAGACAGTGTGAAGCCAAAGCAACATGTAGATATGTGGGTTTAAAAGAACATCAATACCACTTCCAAAATTTACCTTTTTACGAAACAGGTAAAATAGAAAAGAATCCAATGGGCGAAGCTGATGTATTACAAACCATGGAACTTTTACGAAAAATTCAACCGCATCAAATTTATTGTGCGGGTGATTTAGCCGATCCGCACGGTACCCATAAAGTTTGTTTAGATGTTGTGTTTGAAAGTATGCGCCGTTTAAAAGCCGCTGGTGATGCTTGGGTTAAAGATTGTTGGGTTTGGCTCTATAAAGGTGCATGGCAAGAGTGGGATATTGCAGATATTGAAATGGCCATTCCAATGAGTCCCGACCAAGTAATTAAAAAACGGTTTGGCATATTTATACATCAATCACAAAAAGATAGTGTTCCGTTCCAGGGTTCTGATATGCGTGAGTTTTGGCAAAGAGCAGAAACACGCAACGCTAATACCGCACAATTGTATGCAGCACTTGGTCAAACTAAATATGCAGCGATTGAAGCATTTGTGAGATGGCATTATTAAAAGAAAACATAACATGGTCGAAAGCATGGCAGTTAAAAAGTTTTAGAAATAAAACCATCATCTCCCTGTTTTTAGTAGCCATCATTTTATTATTCCTCCCTTCTTTTTTTGGTTTTATAGAAAAAAGAGAAGGCATAGTGTTACAGGACTATGTTTTGGATGCCATTCCACCCATGGATGTTTCGATACCAACTTTTATAGTTATTTGGGGCATGGTACTCTTGGTTTTTTTCAGGATCTACCAAAATCCAAGGCTATTTTTAGTGATTGCATATGGTTTTATTCTAATGTGTTTATGTAGGATACTCACCATTACCTTACTTCCTTTAAATCCACCTCCTGGCTTAATTACATTAAAAGACCCCATTGCCAATATTGCATATGGTGGAAATGGCACTTTTATAACAAAAGACCTATTTTATTCGGGTCATACGGGTAATATGTTCTTGTTTTTCCTTTGTCTAGAAGCTAAATGGGACAAAATAATAGCGCTTACTGCCTCCTTTTTGATTGGTTTTCTTGTACTTATACAACATATCCATTACAGTATAGATGTAATTTCAGCCTTTATTTTTACTTATTTTCTCTATTTAGGCGCCAAAAAACTAGCTTTTTTTTAATGTATTGATTAACTTTACAGGTTCATAGTCATTTGACTGGTAACAATTTAATAATCATTCCTTAACATTAAAGCGATACTTATACATGAGTAAAGTAAGCATGAAAATATGGGACAGCAGTTTTGAACTAGGAGAAGCTGTTACAGATGAGCAATTGGCCTTTTTTAAGGAGCATGGTGTGATTGTTTTTAGAAATTATTTACCTAAAGAACAGGTATCAACCTATATAGCGGAGCAACAAAGATTAGAAACCCAGTGGCTCGCAGAAAAAAAAGAGAAAGTAAATGGGATTCCTTTAAAGTTTGGTAAAGACGATAAAGGCAATACTACTATTCAACGCCTTTGCTTTAGTTCACTCTACAGTAGTCCTTTACAACAATTATTAGCCGATCCGCGCTTACAAGCATTAACTGCATTTTTACATCCGTATGAAGGTCGTATTGCAGAAAATGAAAAAGATGGACTGGTTATTAATAATTACATCAATACGCCAAACAGTTCATTTACTCAAATGGGTTGGCATACCGATAGTCCTCGTGATTTATTTATGGGTCAAAAAATTATGCCAATGCTTAATATTGGTATTCATTTAGACACTTGTCCTTTTGACAATGGTGGACTCAGGGTAATTCCAGGCACACACACACAAGGCATGTTTAAACTACTCTTTGGTAAAAAGTATTTCTTAGACAATAACGACGATCCGCGTGAAGTTGGATTTAATATCTATGCTGGTGATTTATCGGTGCATGATGGACGCTTGTGGCACCGAGTTAAACAATCTCCTAACTTTGGAGAAGCTAGTAGACGTCGTGTCATGTATGTTCCTATTGTTACCGGAAAATATAAGCCTAAGGACGAAAACAGTAAAACCCCTTTCTACCACAGGTTTACAGCTAAGGTTCATCACTAATATTTTCATATCATGATGCCATTTGCATTAATTACAGGCGGAGGCAAAGGCATTGGTAAATGTATTGCCACAGAACTTGCTAAAAGAAATTACCCTGTACTTTTAGTAGCTAGAGATGAAAAGTCTTTACAAGAACACACTACTACCCTTTCAAATACGTATGGTGTTGCCGCACATTACCTAGCACTAGATTTAGGTAAAGTGGGTGCCACACAAACATTAATGGACTGGATTCATTCCAATAATTATCATATAGGTATACTCGTAAATAACGCGGGTTATGGATTAAGTGGCCCTTTTACAAAATACAGTGCCAATGAGCACCTCGAAATGATGCGTGTAAATATGGACGTGCCCGTTGCACTAACATCTGCACTAATTCCTATGCTTTCGAAAAATGCACCTTCTTATATTTTAAATGTTGCGAGTTCTGCTGCTTACCAAGCTGTACCTGGCCTAACCGCGTATGCAGCCTCTAAATCCTTTGTGTTAAGTTTTAGCAGAGGCCTTAGACATGAACTCAAAAACAGCGGTGTGTCCGTTACAGCCGTTAGTCCAGGCTCTACCGATACCAATTTTGCCAACAGAGCTGATGTGGGCCAAAAAGCGCTTAAAACAGCCGAAAAAGTGAATATGACACCAGAAGCAGTAGCTGCCATAGCAGTTGCTGCATTATTTAATAAGAAACCCGAAGTAATTACCGGCTTTGTTAATCAACTGGGCGCCTTTTTGGTATGGTTATTACCTAAAAAGTTAGCAGAATCAATAGCTGCAAGCCTTTATGGCCTATAATTTTGAATAAATAAGCATTCCTTTTTTGCCGTTAATCTTTTAGAGATTATATTTGCAACCCCTTAGGGTAATGGCTGCGTAGCTCAACTGAATAGAGCATCTGACTACGGATCAGAAGGTTTTAGGTTTGAATCCTAACGCGGTCACAAAGCCTCACAGAAATGTGAGGCTTTTTTATTTTTAAGTGAGCCGAACTTGTTCGGGCGAGCGAAAAAAATAAAAAGGCCAGTTCGCGAAGCGAACGAAGGCTTTGCGTAAGCCCACTACGAAAGGAACGAGCGAACGAAGTGAGCGAGCATCCTATTCATCACTTTTTCATTACATTCGCCAAAATCCATCTACAACAAGCAAACATGAAAAACGAGAAAGACCTTATTGCAAGAAGTGGCAACTCTTGTGAACTTTGTAAATCAACCAACAACTTAACTGTTTACGAAGTACCTACACATAACGAAGAAGGTTTGCTCATTTGTGCAAAATGTACGGCTCAACTCAATAAAAAAGAAGAACTTGATAGTGCGCACTGGGCTTGTTTAAACGAAGCGATGTGGAGTGAAATTCCAGCAGTACAAGTTGTATGCTGGCGTTTACTAAATAGATTAAAAGAACAAAGCTGGGCCGCAGATGCATTAGACATGATGTATTTTGATGACGACACCATGGCATGGGCTAAATCTACGGGCGATCATGAAAATGATGGCAGTGTTGATTTACACAAAGACAGCAATGGCATGGTATTACAAGATGGCGATACGGTAGTGCTTACAAAATCATTAGATGTAAAAGGATCTACCCTAAATGCTAAATTAGGTACGGTTGTAAAAAATATTAGACTAGTAGCAGATAACACCGAGCAAATTGAAGGAAAAATAGAAGGACAAACGATTGTGATACTAACCAAGTATTTAAGAAAGGGGTAATTAAAAATACAGCCAACTACCACTCAACTTTCCATTGCTTAATGATATAGCTGGTGCAGGCAGTTTAACAAAATTCAAAAAAGTGAGTACCCCCCTCACCCATTTTTTATTTGTTTTAATGCGCTCAAAATCTATATCGATAGACAAATAATATTGGCGACTTCTTTGTAAGTCGGGACGAGCGTATACTTGATTATTAACCGTCCATTTATTTTCGTAACCCCCAAACGTATTGTCTACGCCATAACCAGCCGCTATATTCAACCACTTGGGCACTTTTGCCTCGGGCCAAATACTTTTTACATTGGCACTTAACCAAATGGTTTGTGCATTGTAATCTTTTAAAAACCGTTCAGGTATTGACTTACCAAAATAATTATTGGCACGAGCTTGCAGCATAGGGTCGGCGTAATTCGTATAATGCGCACTATATTTTAAACGAAATTTTTGTTCTTTCCATTTGAGTTGTTGTGCACTCCATAGTAAAACGCCCGCTGTATTTGCAGATACATCAAGCCAACTCCAGCCCCAATTTTTTGAAAATCCATCCATGGTTTCAATAATGGTTAAATAAGAAAGGCTTGTTAATGCTGATAACACTACTGCTTTTTTTTCTGGGATTCCCGTCCACGCCCATCCCTTATGACTTATACGAGCTAGATTATAGCTAGAATAAAAATGGCCTACTTTATCCATCTGAAGCCACTCTTTGCCGTCGTTGTAAAATTGAAAACGACTTCTAGGATAATTGGCATACCAAGCTTTGTTAAGCGATATAAAGGATGCACCATAACTGCCTCCAAAAATAGCTGCTACCAACTTCACTCTTTTGGCCTTTGCCACCGAATCGATAGGCATTACATTCTGCGCATTCGCCCCAAAAAGCAAAATCAAACAAACCAGAATTAGCAATAAATGACGCATACTATATTTTAAAAGCCTAAATTTAGTGCGAAATTAATTACCCGCATGAAAATTGAGCTTTGGTCTGTTGGCAAACCCCACGAATTATATGCTAAAACAGGCATAGAAGACTTTTCAAAGCGCATTAATAATTACTATCCAGCCAGCTGGCATATTATTAGCCCACCAAAAAATGCGGGTAGCTTATCAGAAGCCGCCTTAAAAAAAGCAGAAGCCACAACAATACTTCAACAATTAGATGCCTCCGATTATTTGGTTTTACTTGATGAAAGAGGACAAACTTTTACGTCGCCGAGGCTTGCCAATTTTTTGCAACAAAGAGCAAACGAGAGCACCCGAAAAATCGTTTTTTTAATTGGCGGTGCTTTTGGCGTTGATGAAACTGTTTTTACAAGGGCTAACTTTTGTTGGAGTTTGTCGCCCCTTGTATTTCCACACATGCTGGTTAGGCTTATTTTAGCAGAACAGGTTTACCGTGCTTGCACCATTTTAAGAAACGAAAAATACCACCATAATTAATTTATGTATACCATAACACTCACCCTATTAGTAATCACAATTGCGCTTTCTTTATTTGGTTTTGCCAATCAAAAAGTGATCAACGATTTTATTTTTTATCCACCCGCAATCAATAGAGATAATGAGTGGTGGCGTTTTATAACCAATGGTTTTATACACGCCGATCTAGTACATTTGGCATTTAACATGTTTTCGTTTTACATGTTTGGGGATTTTGTAGAAAAATATTTTATTGTACTCTTTAATGAAAAAGGTAAAGCCCTTTATTTAGCCATGTACCTAACAGCGCTTATCGTTTGCCTCATACCAACCTATATTATGCAGCGTAACAATAAGCATTACAGAAGTCTTGGCGCCTCCGGCGCCGTATCTGCGGTGGTATTTGCAGGCGTGTTTTTAGACCCTACTATTAAAATTGGACTCTTTATTATTCCGCCCATCATTCCTGGATTTATTTTTGGCCCTCTTTATTTACTCATGACTATTTATATGTCAAAAAGAGGAGGCGATAATATCAACCACTCAGCACACTTTTGGGGCTCTGTTTGGGGGGTAGGTTTTTTAATAATTGCGTGTAAATTATTCCCTGGATTTGACCCTATTCAAAATTTTATCAGTCAGGTATCTGCGTATTTGCATTTATAATGCAGTAGATGAAAATGTAAATTTAACAGCAGCAGTAGAAGTAGGTGTTAATTTAAACCTGTTATCGATACGGTACCCTATCACCCATGCAATTCGGTTATTTGACACCAATACCCATACTTTTTCTTTGGCCGTTTTAGAAAGCTTTTGATCAATAAAAAATTTACTGAGCTTCTTTTTCTTTTGCATGCCTAGCGGATAAAAATAATCACCAGTTGCTGCGGGTCGTAAAATAAATGGGAACTGCAAAGCAGCAGCATCCAACATACATGTATTGTTATCAGAAGCTTCGGGCACCAGAGCCGCAGAAGTTTGTACACTTATTGAACCACCCGGAAAATGAACAGATGTATCATTTTGTTCCATTACTACCACAGTGGTGTTGGCTGCCGTTTCAAGCGGCGCCAAAATCATCCAGTTCCTATTTTTAATTAAGCGGTGTGTATTAGAAAATAAAACTGCGCCATTATGTGCGTTTAACATTTTGATAGCCTCCGGCACTTGAGCTGCCGTAAATCCATAGGGATACAGGATTTCAAAAGTAATGGTATCTAGTGGCGTTGCTTTTTGCCACATAAGTACTGGAATATGAATTTCATGGCCATTAATAAATTGAAGCTTGCTTACAATTTTTTGCATGGCTGCCTTATACACT
>JBMSJE010000019.1:0-28798 GCA_049418605.1 Sediminibacterium sp.
AATATTGTATAACTTTATAGAATAAACCTAAAACACTTTTTATGAAAAAAATAATGATGCTTGCTGTTGCAGCTTTACTAACTACTGGTGCTGTTTTTGCTTGTGATGGTAAAAAAGATTGCACTAAATGCAAAAAAGAAGAAAAGAAAGCTTGTGGTAAAGACTGCAAGAAAGATTGCAAAAAATGCAAGAAAGATCCAAAAACTGCAACTTTATAAATTTGTATTTATAAATAAACGTTTTCAAAAAAGCCGCTTTACTATAAGCGGCTTTTTTATTTTCACGAACTACTTATAATAATTTGGCGATTGATGGTAAATCAAAAACTTCGTGTGTTGCTTTTACATGCGGGGTCGATCCAATATGATTTACAAAAATTGTATCCATGCCAGCGTTGATACCTCCTTTAATGTCGGCGTCTTGGTTATCGCCAATCATAATACTACTAGTAGCAGTAGCGCCGGTTTTGGCAAATGCATAATCAAATATTTCTTTGTTGGGTTTTAAACTATTGCTAGCTTCTGATGTAATAACAGCACCAAAATAGGATGCAATGCCAGCATGCTTAATTTTTTGATGTTGCACATTTTCGAAACCATTGGTTACTAGGTGCATCTGATACCCTTTACCTTGCAAATAAGTGAGTAGTTCGGTAGCACCATCAAATAAGGCTTTTTTGGTAGGTAGTATTTCTAAAAAATCAACTGACATTTGCCTTGATAAAGTTTCGTCGGCTATTTTATATTCTAAAAGTGCCAGCCACATACGTTTCCACTTTAACTCTTCTTGTTTAATAAAACCCTTGGTATACCTATCCCATAAACGGTGGTTGTGCGCGCTATAATGATCAAAAAAATGATCAAAACTATCTACACCCCTACCGGCTAAGTTGTGCGTAGTATATAAATCTTGCAAGCTTTCTTTGGCATTGGTTTCAAAGTCCCAAATAGTATGATCGAGGTCAAAGAAAAGGTGCTGGTATTTCATGACTCAAAGTTAAACTAGTTTTACACAAAAAATATGTTACTTCGCAGTATGATAGTTGTAATTACAGGCGCATCAAAAGGTATCGGAAAAGCAGTAGCCACCGAATTTGCAAAAAAAGGATATACCCTTTTACTATGTAGTAGAGGTGAAGCAGCCTTATACAATACAGTTGCTGAATTACAAACAGCTTACCCGGATGCCAGCATTAAAGCAAGGCCCACCGATATGTCCAACGAAGCAGATGTACTTGCTTTTGCAACCTGGTGTTTAGAAAAAGGAACACCGGATATCGTAATTAATAATGCGGGGCATTTTGTGCCCGGCAGTATATATAACGAAGCGCCTGTTGCACTTGCCACTATGATAGAAAGCAATTTGTATAGCGCTTATCATCTAACAAGAGCTTTACTTACACCCATGATGGCCGCTAAAACCGGACACATTTTTAATATTTGTTCTATTGCTTCCCTTAACGCATACGCCAACGGCGGTAGTTATAGCATTAGCAAATTTGCCCTTGCAGGTTTTACAAAAAATTTACGCGAAGAATTAAAGCCACATGGCATTAAAGTAACCGGCGTATATCCGGGTGCTGTTTATACAGCCAGTTGGGATGGATCTGGTGTTGACCCTAATAGAATTATGGAAGCGGCTGATGTTGCCACCATGATTGTAGCAGCAGCATCCTTATCTATCACAGCAGTTGTTGAAGACATTGTGCTAAGGCCTCAGTTAGGCGATTTGTAATAAGGAATCTAGTATTAAGCCCAAGTAGCAAGTACGGTTACACCACCTTTTACCACCTCATTAAGTGCCACATTAATTTTGGTACCAACTGGTAATAAAATATCTACGCGGCTACCAAATTTAATAAAGCCGTATTCGTCGGTTTGCTTTACTTCTTGACCTACACTTGTATAATTACAAATACGCTTGGCAAGTGCTCCCGCAATTTGTTTGTATAAAATAGTACCATTGTTATTTTCTACAGCTACACTCCATCTTTCATTTTCGGTAGAAGATTTTGGATGCCATGCTACCAGGTACTTTCCTTTGTGGTACTGGTTATACACCACTTTACCGCTTATTGGATTTCTATTCACGTGCACATTGGCTGGGCTCATAAATACACTCACCTGAATACGCTTGTCTTTAAAATATTCTTCGTCTGTAATTTCTTCAATTACTACTACTTTACCATCGGCTGGACAAATAATTTGATTGTCATTGATGGTTAAGGTTCTATTAGGAATTCTAAAAAATGAGATAATAAATAAAAAGAAAAAAAGTGTTAGGCCAAAAATAGCACCAGCAACTCTTGGGCAACAGGTTCCTAAATAAGATATTGAAATTAAATTAATCACGCCAAAAATTAAGGCTGTGATTCCTATGGTACGGTAACCTTCGCGGTGAATTGTCATAATGCTAATTTGTGGTGCAAATGTATAGTAAAATCTATTGCGTAAAAAGTGTAAGTAGTAGCCAAACACTTGGGCCTGCTAGTAATAATGAATCAAAACGATCAAAAAAACCACCATGCCCTGGTAAAATATGGCCACTATCCTTTACGCCAGCCATTCTTTTAAATTTACTTTCTATCAAATCACCAATGGTGCCAGTTATGGCAGCCGTTGCACTCATAATAACAAGTGTTTGATAAGAAAGATTTGTGAACTTCCTTCCTAATAATACCACTACAACTACTGCAAGTAGTGCTCCGCCAATAGTTCCTTCCCATGTTTTTTTAGGAGACACCACAGAAAGGGGCGTTTTGCCAATGAATGAACCAACAACATAGGCCATGGTATCATTGATCCAAATGCTTACTATCACAAGCATGGGTAACACATAATACTCTGTGGTACCTAACACATTAGCCCAATGTGCAGATGCTAAATGTGTAATAGCAAAAAAGCTAATAGTCATATACGCAAGTCCAAATAAGCTATATAAAACGTGGGCAGTTTTAGTATGAATAGTTGGCGTACTTTTTGTGAGTTTATTGTATTCAATTAAGCAACCTGTATGCACAATTAAAAAAAGTATAATAAAACTATTGATGCTGTAAAAGATAGCACCAAGCATCACCACTACAAAAATGATAGCCGATAGTGCCCTAGTTTTAAAAGTTGGAAGATCAAATGCCATACAAATAATTATACGGTAAAGTCTAAATGTTCGGACTGTTGATCAATAAGTTCGCGTGCAAATAAAACCATATCGTGCGGCACATAAAGTTGAATGTCACCAAACATAGGATAACTACTATCTTGTTTATTTAATAATTGCACAGGTACATCATTGTCGGCGAGCACGCCTTCAATAATGGAAGCTTCTGCAAAAACACGTGTGCTAAATATTTTTTCCCAAGACATAATAAATGATTCAGTAAATGAGACCAACTAGAATTGTAAAGTTACAATGGTTTAGCCAATGTAGCGCTATACTTTTTAAGTGCATTAAATGAGAACCACAATACCATAAGCCCATTAAGCCCAGATAAAATGGAAAAGTAATTTTCATCTATGGCTTTTTCAAGTGATTTACCTTGTAATGTAACTATATAAAGCTGCGTTACAATAAGTCCGTTGTTTAAAAAATGCATTAAGATACTAAGCCAAATATTTTTAGTTTGATAAAAAAGTAACCCAAGCACAATACCAAGTGCTGTTCTAGATAAAAAACCAAAAAATGAAAAATGTATCGCACTAAACAAAACACTCGTTATAATAATGCCTACCCAAACATTTTTTGTCCACCCAATAAACAGCGGCTGCATGGTAGATCTAAATAATATTTCTTCAAAAATAGCGGGTGCTAAAGCCATTACAAAGAGTGCCGTGATATAATCTAGCACGCTATCCATGCGTGCCATATTGAGCATCAATGTTTTATAGGTTTGCTCCAATGCTTTTGCTTGTTCTAATAATCGTGCAGGCAAATAAATATGCTGGTTAATTTCTGCAAGTCCACCGCTGAGAAAAATACCGCCAAGCGCAATAAACGCCGTATACAATATTAATTTGGGGCTAGCAATACGCAAAAAACCAAGGGCCTCAATGGTAGTTTCTGACTCCTTTTTATTTAGTCGAGTAAAAATCATGGCAGGAAAAACAAACGCGATAAGCGTAGCACCCAAATTGAGGATTTTGGACAGTCCCGCATTGGCTGGTAAATTAAGTAGTGCTGGCACTTCGAGCAACTTACAATCAAGTAATTGACTGCCCACGATGGATAACAAAAAGGTACCCGCAATCATAAATACCCCTAAAAGCCCCATTAAAAAAACAAATTGAACAGGATAACTATAGGTTTGTTTCATGAGTTGAAAAATAAGCTTGTAAATTTGTGCGCCAACCGCAAAGCCAATCTAATGCGTGTCTAAGATAAGACTTGAACCAGTCTTGGCAAAAAGCGGTTAAACAATATATAACCATGGTTAAAATAGATACAATAGAACTGCCCGATTTTCCGCTTTTGCTTGCGCCCATGGAAGATGTGAGTGACCCTCCCTTTCGAGTGGTATGTAAAGAAAACGGAGCAGATTTAATGTATACCGAATTTATTAGCAGTGAAGGCCTCATCAGAGACGCTATTAAAAGCCGTAAAAAGCTAGATATTTTTGATTACGAAAGACCCGTGGGTATTCAAATATTTGGAGGTGATGAAGACAGTTTGGCGCTTGCTGCAAAAATTGTAGATGTAACCAACCCTGATTTACTAGATATTAATTTTGGTTGCCCTGTAAAAAAAGTAGCCGGCAAAGGTGCGGGTGCTGGTGTTTTAAAAGACCTTGATTTAATGGTACGCTTAACGTCGGCGGTTGTAAAAGCGACCAAATTACCTGTTACTGTAAAAACAAGACTGGGTTGGGATGAAGACAGTAAAAATATTGAAGAAGTAGCTGAGCGCTTGCAAGACGTAGGTATTAAAGCATTAAGTATTCACGGACGAACGCGCGCACAAATGTATAAGGGTGAAGCAGATTGGACCTTAATTGCCAAAGTAAAAAATAACCCACGCATTCATATTCCTATTTTTGGAAACGGAGATATTGATAGCCCACAAAAAGCAGTAGCGTATAAAAATAAATATGGCGTAGACGGCGTCATGATTGGTAGAGCCGCTATTGGATATCCATGGATTTTTAGAGAAATCAAACATTATATTAAAACCGGCGAAATCATGGCAGCGCCAACAGTAGCTGAGCGTGTAGCGGTTTGTAAACAACACTTAATACAGTCGGTGGCATGGAAAGGTCCGGTGGTGGGTATCAACGAAATGAGAAGACATTACGCCAATTATTTAAAAGGTTTGCCGGGCATTAAAGATTACAGAAATAGACTAGTAACCATCAAAGAAAGTGAGGGTGTTCAAGAAGTACTTGATGAAATAGGACAGGTATACAAAGATTTTATTGTAGAAAGAAGCCCTATTGAGTTAATAAACTACCACGAAAACTGTCCGCTATAACATCTTATTGCAACTGCGTAATAACGGCTTCATCAAGTGGTGAAACGGTTTGCGGAAAATAAGCTTGCAACACACCTTCTTCACTGACTACATATTTACAAAAATTCCAAACGGGCGCCTGATTACACCAACCATTTGCACCTGCATTTGTTAGCCACTGGTATACGCTTTGTTGTTCGGAACCCTTTACCACAGAGCCTTTGCGCATGAGTAAAAAAGTAACCCCATAATTTACTTTGCAAAAAGTAGCGATATCGGCATCCGATTTTTTTTCTTGCTCTTTAAAATCATTAGCCGGAAATCCAACCACAATTAAATTGTTTTTATACTGCTGATAAAGCGCTTCTAATTCTTTGTACTGCCCGGTGTAACCACAATCGGAAGCGGTGTTTACGAGTAATACTTTTTTACCTCTAAACGATTCGAAAGAAAGCGTATCGCCATTATTTAAAACAGCTTGCAATGCATAAAAATCTTTTTGCGGTTGCTTATTTTCAGTATTTAACTTACTAGCATTTTTAGCCCCCATTAATTTCCCCGGAAACATAATCACCGGATACATGGTTTTTAAAATGGATTGCCTATAACTCATGTCTCTCTTTTTCATGAGTAATACAGAGGTGACAATAACACCAAAAACAATCGCAAATTTTATCATTATGGATTTTTTATTTTGTAAAAGCGTACGCATTAGCCTATTAGTTTTTTTAACAACCAACCTTTGCCTTTATACGGCGGATATTTAAGATCAGGATCGAGCCAAGTAGGCGTTTTCATGACGGATTTAATATGCGAAAATGTATCAAAACTTAACTTACCATGATAGCCGCCCATACCGCTAAAACCCCTGCCACCAAAGGGTAATGCGTGGTTGGTCAAGTGCCAACTGGTATTGTTTACGCAGGCGCCGCCCGATGGAACATTCGTTAACCAGAACTGCTCTGCTGCGCTATTGCTTGTGAACACATAAAATGCCAATGGATTTGGATGACGGTTAATGATTGCAAGCGCTTCTTCATTGGTATCGTAAGTAAGTATCGGAAGTATTGGACCAAAAATTTCGTCCTGCATAACTTTACTATCTACTGATACATCTGTTAAAATAGTAGGCTCAATAAATAAACTAGCTGCATCAGATTTTCCGCCATGCACCAGTTTGCCATCTTGTAAATAACTTACTAAACGCTGCCACTGTTTTTCATTGATGATTTTTCCGTAGCCATCTGTGTTTTCCGGATCTTCACCATAAAACTTTTTGGTCGCTACAATAAGTTCTTCAATTAAACTATCTTTTAATGCAGTAGGTACGAGCACATAATCTGGCGCCACGCACATTTGACCACAATTAGAAAATTTAGAATTAGCTATACGACGTGCAGCAACGCGCACATTGGCGTCAGATGTAAGTACCGCAGGACTTTTACCCCCTAACTCTAAGGTAACGGGCACTAATTTTTCGGCGGCTTGTTTGTAAATAATTTTACCTACAAAAGTACTACCGGTATAAAAAATATGATCGAATCTAAAATTTTCAAAGAGTGGCGGTAATACCGCTGCGCCATCACCCTCTAAGTAAAGCATATAGTTTTCAGGAAATAATTGCTTAATCATTTTACCCATGATAGCAGCAGTAGCCCCTGCAAACTCACTTGGTTTTAATACCGCGCAATTGCCTGCGGCAATCGCGCCAATCAGTGGGGTAAATAAAAGTTGAAACGGATAGTTCCATGGTGCAATAATACACACAACGCCTAGTGGTTCCGGAACGGTATAACAACTAGAAGGCTGGTTTAATAAATTGGTAGGCACACTCGTAGGTTGCATCCAACTTTTTAGGTGCTTGATGGTATAATTTAATTCATTTAAAAAAAATCCTACTTCGGTGGCCCAGGCTTCTTCTTCCGATTTTTTAAGATCGGCGTGGAGCGCTTGTGCCAGCTCTTTTTCATGGTCCAACACCCCTTTTTTTAAGGCTTCGAGCTGGGCAAGTCTAAAAGCATAAGATTGGGTGGCACCCGACATAAAATATTGTCTGAGCGCTTGTAACTGTTGGTTCATATAAAACTGGTTAATATTGAAGCAATTTATACCATAATAACGATACTCTTATCCTAATTGTTTGGGCATCAAATATAATTTTAGCGTTTCACCATTTTTTAATAATTTAACCATCTCAAAAACTTGTAGGGTCATACCTACTTCAACGATTCTATACCTATGAAAAAACAGACCAAGAAAAAATTGTTAGCCGCTTCAAATACTGAGGTTGCAAAAACAGAAACAAACCATCAAGATGCCAATCAAGATTCAAGACGTACTTTTTTAAGAAACGGATTACTTGCAGCGGCAGGATTTTATATTGTTCCGCGTAATGTGCTAGGACGTGGCTTTACAGCGCCTAGTGATAAATTACAAATTGCAGGTATTGGTGCCGGCGGTAAAGGTGAAAGCGATTTATACAATTTCTTTATGTCTGGAAAAGCAGATATCGTAGCGCTTGCAGACGTTGATAGCAGACAAACAGCAAAGAGTAGAGCTAGATATACAAAGGCCAATGTCTATGAAGATTTTAGAGAGATGCTAGACAAAGAAAAAGGCAGAATTGACGCTGTGTCTGTATCTACACCCGATCATACGCACGCAGTGGCTGCAATGGCTGCCGTACAATTAGGTAAACACGTATATGTTCAAAAACCATTGACACACGATATTTATGAAGCGCGTATGCTTACAGAAGCAGCACGTAAACATAAGGTAGTTACTCAAATGGGTAACCAAGGTGCTTCTGGCGATGGCGTTCGCAAATTACAAGACTGGTACAACGCAGGTGTGATTGGCGACGTGCATACCATTTACTGCTACACAGACCGTCCGGTTTGGCCGCAGGGTATCTCTTGGCCTACCAGTGGCTCACCTATCCCAGCAGGTCTTAATTGGGATTTGTGGCTCGGTACAGCACCTAAAAAAGATTATATCGATGGATTATTACCATTTAACTGGAGAGGCTGGTGGGATTACGGTACCGGCGCCCTTGGTGATATGGCTTGTCATATCATGGCCCCTGCTTTTGCAGTAATGGGCTTAGGCTATCCACTTTCGGCGCAGTGTAGCGTTGCAACGCCGTATGTAAGAAACTGGAACAAAGCGTATACGCCGGAAAGTGCTCCGATCGCTTCACACATAACACTTCAATTTAAAGGACAACCGGGTAAACCTAATGTTACATTGCATTGGATGGATGGTGGTATTCAACCAGAACGTCCAGAAGAATTAGGCCCTAACGAAAGAATGGGTGGTGATGGTGAAAACGGTGTGATTTTTATTGGTACCAAAGGAAAAATGATGTGTGGTACTTATGGTGTAATGCCTCAATTACTACCAACCCATTTATCTAAAACAACGATTGTTCCTGAAACAGTAGCGCGTGTAAAAAATGGAGAAGCAGGTCACTACGCTGCATGGGTAGAAGCATCTATTGCTGGTTACAACAGCCCTGAAGCTAAAAACTTAAGTTCGCATTTTGATATTGCTGGCCCATTAACAGAAAGTGTTTTGATGGGCAACCTTGCTATTAGAAGTTACGATTTACAAGCAAAAGATTCAAAAGGAAATATCAATTACCCAGGCCGTAGTATCAAATTATTATGGGATGGTCCAAATATGAAAATTACCAATTTTGATGAAGCCAATCAGTTTGTAAAACGCAACTACCGTGATGGTTGGAGCTTAGGGGTATAATTTGATTATGGAAAATATTGCGGATTTATTTTTATTAAGAAAGGATATTACTTTTTTAAACTTCGGATCTTTTGGTGCAACGCCTGCGCCTATTTTTGATGCCTATCAAAAATGGCAAAGGGTATTAGAAGCAGAGCCTGTTCAGTTCATTGTATTTGATGGACCCGGCTATTTGCAAACATCCAGAGAAGCCTTAGCAAAATATATTGGTGTAGCAGACAAAGATGATTTGGTGTTTGTAACCAATCCATCATTTGCCGTTAACATGGTGGCAAAAAATTTTCCGTTACAACCTGGTGATCAAATTTTAACCACCAATATTGAGTATGGCGCCTGTGACAGAACATGGGAGTATTACTGCGCACAAAAAGGCGCCGAATATGTCAAGCAAAAAATATCGCTACCCATTACCAGTAAAGAAAAATTTATTGAAGAATTTTTTGCGGGCATCACACCTAAAACAAAAGCGGTTTTTATTAGTCATATCACAAGTGCTACTGCATTAAAATTACCGGTGCATGAAATTTGTGCGATTGCCAAACAAAAAGGACTCATCACTTTTGTAGACGGCGCGCACGGACCTGCACAAACAGAAGTAAACCTCGCTACATTACAAGCAGACTTTTATACAGGCGCTTGTCATAAATGGATGATGGCACCCAAAGGATGTTCTTTTTTATACGCGCATAAAAGCGTGCAACCTATGTGTGATCCACTCGTAGTAAGCTGGGGGTACAAAGCGTTAAAGCCTAGTCATTCCAAATTTTTAGATTACCATCAAATGATTGGTACCAGAGACTTTTCGGCTTTTTTAACAGTGCCGGATTGTATCGCATTTATGGAAAAATACAACTGGAAAGAAGTATCTAAAAAATGTCATGAACTGGTACTTGCAAATGCGCAGCGCTTTTTTGATTTATTAGGCGCTACACCCATTAGTCCATTAACAAGTGAGTGGATTGGTCAAATGATTAGCATTCCTATTAAAACCGCGGAACCTGAAATTTTACAACGCACATTATTCACCGAATACCAAATAGAAGTGCCCATCATGCGCCAAGGAAATGATGTGTACCTAAGATACTCCATCAATGGTTTTAACAGTCAATCCGATATTGATCGGCTCTATCAGGTGATAGCCGAGCTTCAGCAAAAAGGGCGCCTTTAGGCGCCCTTTTTATTTGTAAATTTTTTTCTCCTGCTCAAAATTAAACGCGCAACTCTAAAAATTGTTTTGCATATATTTTGCTCCAAGTCCAGCCGCGTCTATTGGATTTGTTCCCGTAAACTCTTCCTGCTCCACAAAAAAAGATGCTAGTCCGTATTTAGCACCCGTTTTTAATACCTTTTTAAAATCGATAATACCTGTTCCTATCACACAAGACTCTTGTTTATTATTAACCTTTTTTGTCAAATCTTTTACATGGCATAATTTAAAACGGTTAGGGTATTTTTTTAACCAAGCAATAGGATCTTGGTTAGCATAATTTACCCAGTAAATATCCATTTCAAAATCAACAAGAGAAGGATCAGTGCCCTGCATCATTACATCTTGTGGCATTTGACCATCCATTGGAATAAATGAATAGTCATGATTGTGGTAAGCAAATTTGATGCCATGCTTTTTTGCAATTTTACCAGACACATTAAATTCATCAGCAAAAGCTTTATAATTATCCAAGCTTTTTTGTGGGCCCTTGTGTGGACAAATTAAATACTGCATACCAATAGCTGCTGCTTGTTCCGATTTTTTATCAAAATCATTTAAATTATCACAGTGGCTAGATATTATTTTCATGCCTAAATCATCGATGTAGCTTTTAAAACCTTTGTGGCCCATACCCCAAAACATACCCTGTGGGCCTTCGTAACTTTCAATTTCTTTAAACCCAAAACTTGCCATTTTAGCAAGCGTGCCTTTGGCGTCCGCTATCATATCTTCTTTAACTGTCCAAAGTTGAATACCAAAATTTGGAATTTTAAATCCAGCGGCAGCATCCAAAAAATTTGCTTTACTTAAAAATGGTAAGCTTAATCCAACTGCTGCAAAAGAACCGTTGCGTAAAAAATCTCTTCTATTAATAGACATCAAATAAATAATTAAAAATTGAAAAATATTGCGGCTCTAAAAAAAGCGCCAGTTAGGTTGCCCAAGCTTTATCGCCTTTTTTGTAAGGCACACATCCTTCATATTTACCTGGAATCGCAACATAGCGAAGTGCTTGTGTAGCGCCAATTTCAGAGCTAAAATAACCCCAAAGCGTAAGCTGCTTAATCATGGTAAAATGATGTGTAGGCTGTTCTGCCGTTTTAGTTTCTTGGTACTTTTTGGCTTCTGCATCCAAATCAACAATCATTTTTTGTTGAGCGTCTGGTGCTGCTGCTTTAAATTTAGCTGCTAACGCAGCAAGTCCATCTTTAAATACTTTTTGGTCTTTGGCTTCGTAACAATCTGTTACAATCACACCCATAAACTCACCCACTTTTGCTGCTTTTGCACCTGGTGTGTTAGTAGTAGGAATAATAATTTCTGCGATGTCGTTTAACAAACTCATATCTGATGCAGATAATACGCCGGCGGCAGCATCCGGGTTTGCTTTACAGCCACTCAAAAAAGCTGATGATCCAATAATAGTTCCCCCTAGTAATAGGGCAACACTTGATAAGGCTTCTCTTCTATTCATGGTTATTGATTGATAAATTATACATCACAAATTTTAATCGCTTGCTTTAATGAAGCAAGTGGATCTTTGGATGCTGGAATAAATTCTTGCGCTACATATTTATTAAATCCAGTAGCTACAATGGCTTTCATGATAGCCGGGTAATACAACTCCTGTGTTTCATCAATTTCATGACGTCCAGGCACACCCGCTGTGTGGTAATGACCAATGTATTCGTGGTAGGTATTGATGGTATGAATGACATCGCCTTCATCTACCTGCATATGGTAAATATCGTAGAGCAATTTAAAATTAGGTGATCCGATTTTTTTACAAAGCGCTACGCCCCAAGCCGTTCTATCACACATATAATCTTTGTGGTCTACTTTACTATTGAGGAGTTCCATAATAATAGTAACACCTCTTTTTTCTGCGTGTGCCATAATTTGTTTTAGACCTTCGGCACAGTTTTCAAGACCTGTTGCATCATCAAGGGTCGCTGTTCTATTACCACTAAAACAAATTAAATTGGTGTAGCCTGCATCTGCCACTAAATCGATATGCTCATTGTATTTTTGAATGAGTACCGCATGGTTTGTTTTGTCGGCCCAACCTTTTGTTAAACCAATTTCGGCGCCATTACACATGGTAGATACAAGTCCGTATTTTTTTAGCATGGGCCAATCAGAAGGGCCTACTAAATCAATCCCTATAAGTCCCATTTCTTTGGCTGCTTTACATAGGTCTTCTAGCGGGATACCACTAAAACACCAACGGCATACCGAGTGATTGATATTTCCTTTTAATCCTTTATCCATAGGTATTTCAGGGTTAGCTGTTGCCGCAGATGCAAGTGATCCAAGCGCACTACTAGCAGCAAAGGTAGCAGCACCTGCCACCATATTTTTAATCACGTTTCTTCTATTATTAGTCATTGCTTTTTTTTAAAATATTAAGCGGCTACTTTATTTTTATTACGCATGTATAAAAACAAACCCGCAAATGCTACTGATAAAAATACAGGAATCAAAAGTGTGGTGTTTAATACGGCCTGACCCGCCTGTGCAGGCGTTAATGATGAAGCTTGTAGCGCCGCATAATGATCACCCATAAATATCATATACACCGATACGGCAAACATACCTGCACCACCCATGAGGTTTAAACCTACGGCGCCTGTTTCTGGTAAATTTTCTGCAACAAAACCAAGCATAGTTGGCCAGAAATAACATACACCCATGCCAAAAACAATCGCACCTACAAATAACATATTATCTGTTGTGTGACCCATAATATAAAGTCCTAGCGCCGATAATACCGCCGATAAAAATAAAACACCCGTTGGTGAAAAGCGGTGTACCACGGGTTCTGCAAGGCCACGGCCTATCACCATAATACCCGTTTCTAGGGTTAATAATAAAAGTGCATTATCAGAAACATTTTTAAGTAACACATCAATCCACTGACCTGTAAATAATTCGGTAATAGCAGTACCAAACATGAGCACAATCATGAGAATAAATAGTGGGTTAAGTAATGCTTTATACATCGCGGCAGTAGAAATACCACTCGCCACACGTTCTGTAACCGGAAAATCTAATTTGCTAAAAAAGTATCCATAGAGTAATGTTGGAATAGCCATCAGTCCTACCTGCACCTGCCATCCAATACCCGCTTTGCTTAAAAAATAGACAATGAGTGTGCCAATTACAATACCACCCGGGAACCACAAGTGAAAGTGGTTGAGTTTAGTGGTTTTATTATCCGCGTAAATGGTCGCTACCAGTGGGTTACAAGCTGCTTCTACGGTTCCGTTGGCAATCCCTATGCAAAGCGTAGAAATAAATAAACCCCAATAGCCGCCGGCAAAAACGGTTAATAAAATACCTGCCAAATGAAATACAAAGGCCACCAACAATAACTTTTTCATACCAATAATATCCACCACAAAACCGCCTATTACAACCGCTAATGGAAAGCCCCAAAAGGCAGTGGCAGCAATGGTTCCAAGCTGTCCAGGATCTAGCTGAAACTGTTCACCCAACTGGCCTAAAATACCCGCTCTAATTCCAAAAGATAAGGAAGTCACCAAAAGTGCTAAGCAGCTGGCAATAAAGAGTTGCTGCTTTTGAATGTTGTTTTGCATAATCGTAAATGGTTCGTGATAAATTCTATTCAATAAATGTAATTTTTTTATTTTAAATGTTGACCGATAAAATTTACTTTTAGTTCCACAATTTAAAATTGATCAAACATGAACAGAAAATTACGAATGGGCATGGTAGGCGGCGGTAAAGATGCCTTTATTGGTGCTATACATAGGCTTGCAGCCAATATGGATGGACTCATAGAACTCTGTTGTGGTGCGCTTAGCATCAATCCTGATATCGCCAAAGATTCAGGTGCTTCCTTGTTTTTACCCGAGCATCGTACTTATTTAACCTACGATGAAATGATCACCAAAGAAAGCCAACTTCCAGCTTCTGAAAGAATGGATTTTGTAACCATTGTAACACCCAATTTTGCGCACTTTGCACCTGCCATGATGGCCCTTGATCATGGATTTCATGTTGTCATAGAAAAACCCATTGCTTTTACACTCGACGAAGCCAAGCAACTGCACCAAAAAGTACAGGAAACAGGGCTTACCCTTTGCCTCACGCATACTTACTCTGGCTACCCACTTGTAAAGCAAGCAAGGGCCATGGTAGCGGACAATGTTTTTGGAAAAATTAGAAAAGTGTGGGTAGAATATCCGCAGGGCTGGCTTAGTAAATTAAGCGAGCGCGAAGGCAATGCACAAGCTGCTTGGAGAACCGATCCTAAAAAATCGGGTAAAGCAGGATGTATGGGTGATATCGGAACACATGCCGCACACTTAGCAGAATATATTACAGGCGCTCAAATCACACAACTTTGTGCCGATTTAAATGCCATGGTTGAAGGTCGTATGCTAGATGATGATGGTAATGTGCTTTTACAATTTAGCAATGGCGCAAGAGGTGTACTCATGGCTTCACAAGTAGCAGCTGGTGAAGAAAACGCTTTAAAAATTAGAATCTACGGCGAAAAGGGTGGACTTGAATGGGCGCAACACGACCCCAATACACTCCTTGTAAAATGGCTCGACGCGCCAACACAAATTTTGCGCGCGGGTGGCAACTACGGCGATAGACTTAGCAAATACGCGATTCATAATAGTAGAACACCGGGTGGACATCCAGAAGGATACCTAGAAGCGTTTGCAAATATCTACCGAAATTTTGCACTGACTTTATCCGCAAAAATAGACGGCACTACACCAACGCCAGAAATGCTTGATTTTCCAAACACCAACGATGGTTTAAGAGGTATGGCATTTATCGATAACGTTGTGGCATCTGGGGCATCAGATCAAAAATGGACACCGTACACAATTTAATTTCAACAGTATTCAAATTATTTTATGACAACGATAAAAGGACCTGGTATTTTTTTAGCGCAGTTTATGGGTGATACAGCACCCTTTAATTCTTTAGCAAGTATTTGCAAATGGGCAGCATCACTGGGTTTCAAGGGTGTTCAAATACCCAGTTGGGATAACCGTTGCATTGATTTAAAAAAAGCGGCAGAGAGTAAAACCTATGCCGATGAAATATTAGGTATTGTAGCGGCAGCCGGTTTAGAAATTACCGAACTCTCTACACATTTACAAGGTCAGCTCGTAGCCGTTAATCCTGCTTACGATAGTTTATTTGATGGCTTTGCGCCAGAAAATGTGCGCGGTAATGCAAAAGCAAGAACCGAGTGGGCTGTTGAGCAATTAAAATATGCAGCAGCGGCTTCTGAAAATTTAGGACTCAATGCACACGCAACTTTTAGTGGTGCCTTATTATGGCACACTGTATATCCTTGGCCGCAAAGACCAGCAGGACTTGTAGAAACAGGTTTTACCGAACTTGCAAAAAGATGGAAACCTATCCTCGATGTTTTTGATCACCATGGTGTAGACCTTTGTTATGAAGTACACCCCGGCGAAGATTTACATGATGGTATTTCTTATGAAATGTTTTTAGAAAAAGTAAACAACCACAAACGCGCTTGCCTACTGTATGATCCTTCGCATTTTGTGTTACAATGCTTAGACTACCTCAGTTATATCGATCATTACCATGAGCGTATTAAAATGTTCCACGTAAAAGATGCAGAGTTTAATCCATCAGGAAAGCAAGGGGTATATGGTGGTTATCAGAACTGGGTAGATCGTGCCGGCAGGTTTAGATCGCTGGGTGATGGGCAGGTTAATTTTGGCGCCATCTTTAGCAAACTAGCTGCTTACAATTATAGTGGTTGGGCGGTTATGGAATGGGAATGTGCCATAAAAGATGCTCAGGTTGGTGCCGCAGAAGGAGCGCCATTTATTCAAAAAAATATTATTCGGGTAACGGAGAAAGCATTTGATGACTTTGCCGGTACCGGTGCGAACGAAAAATTAAATCGTGCTATTTTAGGAATAGATTAATAACTTTAAATCCTCATTAAAAATTGTATCCGTGAAAAAGACGTACCTAACACTTCCCCTATTTGCACTCATCGTTGCATGTGGTGGCGGAAATGAAAAAAAAGAAGAAACAGGCGCAGCAACTGAACAAGTTGTTGATTTAAGTAGCAATCCAGATTACCAAAAAGGTTTAGAACTAATTGGAAAATCAGACTGCTTAACTTGTCATAAAGTAAGTGAAAAAAATATTGGACCTGCTTACAAAGATGTTGCAGCAAAATATGAAAACACAGAAGAAAATGTAAAAATGTTAGCTGGTAAAATCATCAAAGGTGGCCAGGGTGTATGGGGCGCGATCCCAATGACACCGCACAGTACATTATCTGAAGCCGATGCCGAACAAATGGTAAAATATATTCTACTCCTTAAAAAATAAAAATATGATTGCTTCATTTTTTACTTCCATATTATTAGGTGGTTTACTTTCAGGTACCACACCTGATCCAACAACAAATGCACCTCAAAAAAATACTTCTGCAAAATCAGAATGGATTACTTTATTCAATGGTAAAAACACCAAAGGATGGCATTCTTATGGTAAAGAAACTGTTGGTAAAGCTTGGAAAGTAGAGGAAGGCGGTATCTTACATCTAGACGCTTCTAACAAAGCCGATTGGCAAACCAATGGTGGCGGTGATTTAGTGCATGAATTAGAGCTCCAAGATTTTCATTTAAAACTAGAATGGAAAATTGCACCAAAAGGAAATAGCGGTATTATATTTTGGGTGCAAGACGACAAATCAAAATTTGACCATGTATGGTTTACAGGTCCTGAAATGCAAGTACTCGATAACGATGGACATGGGGATGGAAAATTTGTAACACACCGTGCAGGTAATTTATATGATTTAATTGCTGGACCAGAAGGTGTTGTAAAACCTGTTGGCGAATGGAACCTTGCAGAAATTGTAAGCTACAGAGGTAAATTAGATTTTTATTTAAATGGCGTTAATGTAGTTTCTACTACATATGGCGACGATGCTTGGAGAAAAATGATTGCCAATAGTAAGTTTAAAACGATGCCAGATTTTGGTAAAGTTTTTTCAGGCCATATTGCACTTCAAGATCATGGTGACAATGTTTGGTATAAAAATATTATGGTTAAAAAACTATAACACTATTTTATAATCGTAAAAAAGAGTTGCCCATAAAGCAGCTCTTTTTTTATGTACTAAAACCTTACTTTAGCAGCATGATTAATTTGCCCGACGAATATTTTATGAAGGAAGCTTTAAAAGAAGCTAATATAGCATTTGAGGCGGATGAAGTGCCCGTAGGTGCCGTTGTTGTCGTGAACGGTAAAATTATTGCGAGAGGCCATAATCAAGTAGAGCTTTTAAACGATTCAACGGCTCACGCCGAAATTTTAGCCCTTACATCGGCATATAGTGCAATGGGTGCTAAATACCTACCAGAAGCTACTTTATACGTAACCCTAGAACCCTGCATGATGTGTGCCGGCGCACTTTACTGGGGCAAAATTAGCCGCATCGTATACGGAGCCTCCGACGAAAAAAATGGGTATCAAAAAATAGCACAACCTTTTGGACCTAAAATTGAAATATTGGGGGGTGTATTAGCCACAGAATGTAGTTGGCTAATCAAAAACTTTTTCAAAAACAAACGTTAAGCATTTTGATGGCCTCCATTTAGGGTGTAGCTTTGTGCTTTCATTCATTATTTTTTAAAATCACAATTATGTCATTTACACTTGCACCTTTACCCTATGCACATGATGCATTAGAACCACATATCGATACCACTACCATGCAAATTCACCATGGTAAACACCACCAAGCTTATGTAGACAATTTAAACAAAGCAGTGGCTGGTACTGAGCACGAATCAAAAACAATTGAAGCGCTCGTTGCAGCAGCAGGAAGCATTAGCCCGGCTGTTCGTAACAACGGTGGCGGACATTGGAACCATACTTTTTTCTGGGAAAGTTTAGCACCTAATGCAGGCGGTGCGCCAACAGGAGCATTAGCAACAGCGATTGACGCTGCTTTTGGTTCATTTGATGCATTCAAAGAAAAATTTGCTGCTGCTGGTCTTACTCGTTTTGGTAGTGGCTGGGCTTGGTTAGTGGTGGTAGATGGTAAACTAGTTGTTTCTTCTACCCCAAATCAAGACAATCCATTAATGGACGTTGCAGAAGTAAAAGGAACACCCATTTTAGGTGCCGATGTTTGGGAACACGCTTACTATTTAAAATATCAAAACCGCAGAGCAGACTATTTAGCTGCTTTCTGGAATGTTGTAGATTGGAATAAAGTGGCCGCTCGTTTTAGCGCTGCTTAATTATAAAATTTTACGGAACGGGGTCGTAACCATGACCTCCACCCGGTCTACATTTACTAATACGGATTATTGCGAGGTACATGCCTTTAAATAATCCGTATTTTTTTAGGGCATCTACCGCGTAATGAGAACAGGTGGGTGTGAACCTACACTTAGGTCCTAGCGCTGGCGAAATCACATACTGATAAAATTTTATCAGTAGTATAAATGGGATGCATAGTATTTGCCAAATTATTTTCATCCGAGCTGTTTGATTAATTTTTCAATTACTGTTGGCATCAAATCTTTTAATGTCTCAGTAGTTGGCAATTGCTTATCAATCCATAAAATAAATACTGCTACACTTTTTTGATTTGCCATTAAGTGCTCGTGTAGTGGAAGTTTATGTAAACGGTAGGCTTCACGCATGCGCCTTTTAATGGTGTTACGGTCTACAGCTTTTTTAAAATTTCGCGCAGAAACGCCTACACCTACTTGCACGGGATGCACAGGTGTATGATCAACAGGTAAATAAAATACCTTGACTGGAAAAGAGGATATACTTTTTCCTTGCGCAAACAACATTTCAATTTGTTTGCGGCTTTTTAGTTTTTCAAATTTGTTATAGGAAAAAGTACCGGCCATATTTTTAAAATGGAACTACACTAAATTAAAAAAGTCCTGCTTATAAAAGCAGGACTTATATTGTAAAATCTCGAGGATCACTAACATGGCTATGTTAGCCTATTCCTGTTCGGTTTATTTTAAACCTTTCTCGCTAGAAACAGTTAGTTTCTTGCGGCCTTTTTTACGACGGCTTGCCAAAACTTTACGTCCATTAGCAGATTCCATTCTTTTACGAAATCCGTGAACTGTTTTACGGCGGCGCTTATGCGGTTGAAATGTACGTTTCATAACTTGCGTTTTTTAACTAACCCTTTAATCTTGTTTCGTTTCATATACGGCAGTCACCATGCTGCTGTCTTGTGAAAGGACGGCAAAAGTAAGGAAAAGTAGGTGTAAGTTTAAAAAGGAAGAAAGATTTTTTTTAACTGATTGATAATCAGTCCCAAAAAAGTCAATTTTTAAAGCGTAGCCGGCAAAGAATGCACCGAATAACCCAAAAAGTCAGCAGCATGCGCATCAAAATCAGATGTAGCATCGGTGGTGTAAAAAACACAGTCACTATGCCTGGTGATGCCGGCATCAAGGTCTGGATGTCTTTTTAAATAATCTACAAGGCTTGCAGCCACAATGGCGCCCTGGGTGAGTACTTTAACCCCTTTCGGCACGAGTGATTCTATGGTTTCTAATAGCAACGGGTAATGTGTGCAGCCAAGTAATAAAGTGTCAATTTTAGCAGATTTTGCAAAAAGAGCATCTAGGTCCTGCTCCATAAAATAGCGCGCTCCTGGGGTGTTATAGGCCCTATTTTCGATCATTGGCACCCACATAGGGCAGGCCTGCTGAAATACTTGTACTTCCGGAAAAAATTTAGCAATCTCTACGGGGTAACTTTCACTTTCTATGGTACCCTTGGTGCCCACAATACCTACCTGTTTTGTGCTAGAAAATTGACCCACTACTTCGGTGGTAGGTCGTATAACGCCAAGTACCCTTTTATGACTGCCACGGCCTGCAAGGTCTTTTTGTTGAATGGTTCGAAGGGCTTTGGCTGATGCGGTATTGCAAGCCAAAATAACCAAATCACAACCTTTGTCAAATAACCAATCGACAGCTTCAAGTGTATATTGATAGACCGTTTCATATGACCTTGGGCCATATGGCGCGCGCGCATTATCACCGAGGTATATAAAATCATGCGTGGGAAGCGCGAGTTGCAATTCTTTTAGGATGGTTAAACCACCATAACCACTATCAAATACACCAATTGGCTTTTTTGTTTGCATACACAAAAATAAGAACCCCGCCTGGTATAGACGGGGTTCTTGTATAAATAGTTTGTAAAAGCTATTATCCTTTTTTAGCAGGTGCTGCTGTTTTAGCAGGCGCGGGAAGCGATCCACCAGCTTGTTTCCAAGCATCCATTATTTGTTGTGGCAATGGAAGGTTTAGTTTCATTGCTACACGGATGGTTAAGTTGTCTAGAATATTATGTTCCATGTATGGAGATAATGTTTCCGCCTTTAACACCATTGTATACTTTTGTTCAGCAATAATTTGTTGAATAGCAGTTACCATCTTTTGTCTGTATGGTAAAAGTGATTGCTCCATTTTGCCATTTTGCATTTCTTGTGCATACTGCTGCCAGTTTGCTAATTTGTAACCTAAACGGTTTAAATCAGATAGAGCTAATTCTCTTGCTTTTGCAGGCATTGTAGCTGAATCTTTTTTGAAAAGAGAATCTCTACGTTGATAATCTTGCACTGTGTAAGCATATTCTGGATTCAAAGAATCTTTAACGAAATTGTTAATAATTGTATCAATTTTTTGAATGTCTGGAAACAGGCTCAATAAACTTTGCTCATCAAAGTAACCAATTTTAACCTGCGCGTTTGTGCTATTTGAAAATAGTAAGCTGGCTGCTAAAACCACACAAACAAATAATAATTTCTTCATTGTAGAGAGTGTTTGAATTTTTGTTAGAACTGTTTATTTAAACTTTTTATTTTATCCCTAACTCTTTAAGTACATCATCACTTTTATCAAGTTTCGGGTCGGCAAATATAATGGTTATTCCTTCACTTTTATCGAGTACGAAGTCATAAGAACGACTTGTAGCGATTTTTTGAATGGCATCATATACTTTATCCTGAACCGGCTTTATAAGGCGCTGGCGCTCTTTAAATAGGTCACCTTCATAGCCAAAACGCTTTTTTTGGAGGTCGCGGACCTGCTTTTCCTTTTCAAATAGCTCGTCTTCCCGCTTCTTTTTAAGGGCATCTGTTAGCATAAACTGTTCAGACTCATAGTTTTTATACATTTTGTCGAGCTGAACTTGCAAATCATCAATTTCTTTTTGCCACTGCTCTCCCACTAGTTTTAGCTTGGCATCAGCTTCTTTATATGCTGGGATTTTTTCAAGTATGTACTTGGTATCAATCACAGCATAACGTTGTTGTGCTGAAACGGCAACCGCAGTACCGAGTACCATCAATGCCACAAACAATAACTTTTTCATACTTCTAATTTAAATATTATTCTGGTTCAAAACCTAACATAAAGGTAAATCTAGCCGCATCCTTCATAGCTCCATTAGGGGTATATCTATCAAGTCCAACACCATAATCAAAGCCTAAAAGTCCAAACATTGGCAAGAAGAAACGCATACCTAAACCAACAGATCTGCGGAGTTTAAATGGATTGTAATCTTTGAAGGTGTACCAACCGTTTGCGGCTTCATAAAATCCAAGTGCATAAATGGTACTGCTCGGATTTAAGCTAAGCGGATATCTAAGTTCTACGCTGTATTTATTAAATATTGTAAAGTACTGACTCGCTCTTTGTTGATCCGGATTGATTTTTGGATTTGAATTTTCATATACCGGATAACCTCTATGTGCAATGATGTCAAATCCTAAAAGTGCAAATTGATTACTTAAACCAGCGTCACCTACCTGGAATCTTTCAAATGGAGACATGCCTAATTCAGAATTATACCTACCTAAAAAACCAAATTTTGCAGCAGCTCTAATCACAAACTGTTTGTTACGGTCTTCGCCATGAGGCTTACCAAGAGGTACAAACCATTCACCATTCATACGCCACTTATGGTATTCAATCCACTTGTAGGGGTTGGCGCTTGTTTGAATATTTTTATTGAATAAAGAATACGGGGGTGTTGCTTGAACACTAAATAAAAATGTAGATCCGCTTTTTGGATATAACGGCTGATCTATGGAAGAACGTTGTAATGCAATTTTAAGGTTCACATTATTTACAACACCATTATCAAATCCAGGAAGGTTTCTTGGATCAATAGCATAATCACTTAGCTTGTAACGTGTATAGTTTAACCCAACAGAAAGTGAGAAAAAGTCGTCGGGCCATTTTAATTGTTTAGCTAAACTAACAGTGGCACCAGTTGTAGAAATATATTTTGAATTTGCGGCATTAGGATCAAACATGCCAGTGAGTGGATCAATGGTTTGTCCAAATTTGGTATTGAAGACACTAACCGTTAATGCATTTCTTTTTTTGCCACCAAACCAAGGCTCGGTGAAAGAGAAATTATAAGAACGGAATGCTTTACCATTACTCTGAACACGCAAACTTAATTTTTGACCTTCTCCCATGGGAAGTGGATCCCATGCTTGCTTCTTCCAAATATTTCTTACAGAAAAGTTATTGAAAGAAATTCCGAGTGTACCGGTAAGGCCAATAAATCCACCCCAACCAGCACTCAACTCTAATTGATCGCTCGATTTTTCTTCGACGGTGTAATTGATATCTACGGTACCATCATCTGGATTGGGTCTTGGGTCAATGCCAATTTTTTCTTGGTTGAAATAATTGAGCTGCGCAATTTCACGTTGTGAACGCATCAGATCAGATCTGCTAAATTTCTCGCCTGGAATGGTTCTTAATTCTCTTCTAATAACGTGCTCTTTGGTACGATCGTTACCATAGATACGAATATTTTTAATGGTTGCCTGCGGACCTTCAATAATTCTGATTTCGTAATCGATGGTATCGTTGTATACCGCAGTTTCTACTGGGTCAGTATTAAAAAACAAATAACCATCATCTTGATAGATACCACTGATATCGCCACCCTCTGCTGCTGCAGATTTACCTAACTTTTTATTGAGTGTTTCTAGGTTGTAAATGTCGCCTTTACGGATACCTAAAATAGCCGTTAATATAGAATCGGAGTATTTCGTATTCCCTCTCCAACTGATGTTACCAAAATAGTAACGTCGACCTTCACTTACTTTGATATCAATATTGATATGCCCATTTCCATTGTAATACACCGTATCGTTTACAATGGTTGCATCACGGTAACCTAGTGAGTTGTAATAATCTAAAATATTATCCTTGTCTTCTTCGTATTTTTTGGTGTCAAATTTTGCACCAGAAAATTTAATACGCGCATAAGGATCTAATACTTTTTTAGTTTTTGTAAAGGTCAAAAAACCTTTTTCTTTCATGTACTGCTCAAACGTATATCGCTGTGTTTTAACAATTTTTGGTTCGTCAAATACAGGAAATAAAGTCAGTCTTGATTTTTCGTGAATTTCTTTTAATTTCTTTTTTAAGAGTCCGGCTTCTACGGTATTTCCTCCAAAATTGATATTGTTGATGCGCACCTTAGGTCCTTTATCAATCACAAAATCAAGTAACAATGTGTTCTCGTAGGTGGTATCCCCTTTCTCAATAATTTTTACCTGTGCACTTTGAAAACCTTTTTCGGCATAGAATTTTTTAATGGCTTCTACAGCAGAAATTTTCATGTTTTCGGTAATCACACGATTGCGCACTAGTCCTGTTTTACCGGTTAAATCTTCTGCGTCACTTTTACTTACCCCTTTAAATAAAAAGTTAGACAATCGCGCGCGTTCTGTTACCGCAATTTCAATTTCAATATTTTTGTCTTCTAGTTTTGTAATAAAAATTTCTACGTCGGAGAAATAGTTTTGCCCCCACAATTTTGTGATAGCTTTCGCAAATAGATCGCCACCTGGAATAACAATTTCATCTCCAACATTCACATTGGCAATGGAGATTAAAAGATTTTCATCAAAAAAACTATTACCGGTAACTTTTATAGCACTGATTTTATATTTTTTGGGTGTTTTTTGATTGTAAATATTGATCAAATCCGCATCGACATTGGTAATAACCGTATCCTTTTTTTCTTGCGCACCAGCTGCAGTACTTGCAAGCGATAACACAATTGCCAACATCAATAATTTGTACACTTTCTGCATCTTATTCTATTTGTTATATCGCTGGCTGATCTTTCACCACAGCAGATTTGGTCTATTTTGGTTCTTATAAGCGGAGCAATTTAACGGGAATTATTAAAAGTCTTTGTTAAATCGCTTTACTTATTAAATAATTATATTATATATATGGTGTTTACACCTTTTCTTCTTGTTGAATTTGTTTACCTGTTTTTCCAAACCTACGCTCTCTTTGCTGAAAATCTAGAATCGCTTCATATAAATTAGGCTTTCTAAAATCTGGCCACAATATAGGGGTAAAATAAAGCTCTGCATAAGCAAGTTGATAGAGTAAAAAATTACTTATACGAAATTCACCACTGGTTCTTATCACAAGGGCTGGGTCCGGAATTCCTTTGGTACATAAATAACCAGCGATGGTATCTTGGTTAATTTGCTTCGGATCCAAACTACCTGCCTTAACATCCTGGGCTATTTGCTTGACTGCATTTGCAATCTCCCATCTACTACTGTAGCTAAGCGCCATAATCAGGGTTAAACCTGTATTTGCGGAGGTTAATTCAAGTGCTTCTTCGAGTTCAGTTTGCGCAAAATCAGGGAGCATTTGCCTATCCCCAATAACTTGCAAACGAATATTGTTTTTATTTAATGTAGGAACTTCTTTCCGGATCGTATCAACCAGCAAACTCATTAGTCCGGCTACTTCATTCGCTGGACGGTCCCAATTTTCGGTACTAAAAGCATATAGTGTCAAATAACCAATACCCAGCTCTGCCGCACCTTCCACAATATTTCTAACACTTTCAACACCGTGAAAATGACCAAACAAACGGTCTTCACCTTTTTCTTGTGCCCAACGTCCATTGCCGTCCATGATAATGGCAACATGTTCCGGTAAACGATTGGGATCAATTTGAGGTTTAAGGTCTTCCTGCATGCGTTAAAAAAGGATTTATAGGCTGCAAAATTAACGAAAAAACAGAGGTTTGCGCCGAATACTTTGCCTAATTATAGCCAAAACAGCTTATTGGACAGGCTTTGGACACTTATAGGTTTGTAAATTGAAGGAAATCCCCAGTTTAAGGCCTACAAAAACGTCGGTTTGAAGTGTATTACCCCTTTGTCTACCCTTAATGCCAATAGGATAGCCAGTTTCATAACTCCGGTCTTGGAGTAAAAAAGCAGGGGAAGGAGACCCATCTGGTAAAGTAGGAAAAGCGTCTGGCGCATACACCCCACTCACATCGTCGAGATAATCAGTGTTGGTAAAGCGGTACATCAGCTCGGCAAAAACATTGAACTGCTCATTTAAGGCATACTTAACACCTAGGGTAAGTGGAACCGACACTGCTATTGGAGCATAGGTTTTAAATGTTGGATACGCCGAAGACCCCTGCCCTTCTGTACCCAGAGGTCGTAAAAAATATTTTTGATCACCTAAAAACGCGTAAGGGTCGTAAGAAAATGCACCCACACCCACACCAACATAAGGGGTGAACCTAAAATCTTCGAACCCAGGTTGAAATGCAAAAAAGTTAAAATCAAATGAAAGGGCAGCCTCCCAAACATGGCTGTTAAAACTCAGATTACGCCGCTGCTGACTCGCATTGTTGGTATATAGATCAGAATAACCAAGTAGCGCATATTCACCACTCAACCGGACGCTCATGTAATTGTTAAACTGCTTTCTAAAAAAAACACCGGCATTGGCCTTGGGTCTATTAACAGCGGCTGAAGGATTTAAATCACCAAAATAATGGGCAGCACCTGCGCCAATACCAAACTCTGCTTGGTGCACAAAACTTTGCATCAGTTGAGCATGTGCAGTGAAACCACTGCATCCGAGTAGGATACTAAATATGAAATGTTTTACCATGAGCGCCTGCTTACTTCATGTAAAGTAGCAACAAAAATAAATATCAAAAATGTTAATTTCTTTTATCAAGACCCCAAGTGAGCTTGGTTCTGAGGGTAGACAAGAAACTATTTTCGTTTAATCGGACAAGATTAACGCAAAACTGTTCTTTTCTAATGGCTAATTGCACTGTTTTATCAACTATTTCTTTGCGTGCATCTAAGGCACAAATAAATTGATCTGCTCTTCCTTCAATTTCAAATGAAACCACATTGGTATCAGGTATAACAATGGGACGCACATTTAAATTGTGGGGTGCAACAGGTGTAATAACAAAACTTGCTGCATCCGGAAATAAAATAGGTCCATTGCAACTCAAACTATAACCCGTAGAACCAGTAGGCGTAGAAACAATCAAACCATCTGCCCAATAAGTGTTTAAAAATTCTCCATTGATGTAGGTATGAATTTTAATCATGGGAGAAATGTCACGCTTGTGAATCGCAAACTCATTCAGTGCAAATGGTGTATCGCCAAAAAGTCCTTCGTTGGAATCGAGATGAATTAGTGCACGTTTATCAACTACAAATGTTCTATTCACAATAGCTTCTACAGCACTTTGTAATGCATCCGGACTAATGCTTGCTAAAAATCCAAGTCTACCAAAATTGATACCCAATATAGGAATGCCAGAATCTTTTACCAGTGTAACGGCGTCAAGCATCGTACCATCACCCCCTAAACTAATCATGCAATCAATGGAAGCATCTAAATCAGCAGAAACTTTAAAAGGTATCAGTGAACTAGCGGTATCTGCTGGTAAATCGGCATGCAATAATAATTGATGGAACACATGTATTTCAACATCATGCGGCGCTAAGGCTTCAAGGAGTATTGCTAGCGGACTGGGTGTTGCCAGATCTAAACCTCTACTATAAATTGCAATTTTCATGTGTGTATATTCAATTCAAAAACATCAAAAATTAAATTCCCCCTGCAAATATAAGCCTTCCCGGCCTAGCTGATTGCGGCTATATTCTACGCGAAATACAAAATCATATACACTAACAAGGTCTAGACCTACACCATATGTGTACAACAGCGTATTACTCAAGCTGTTAGAAGAACCCGCGTATTTATGATAGGCATATCCGGCATCGGCAAACATTTTTAAATAGAGCCGAATAGGTATTTTTTCATGGTTTTTTATAGGTATTGGATTTGTGAGGGTCCAGTTTTTTACATTAAAATGAAAAGCATTTCTTGACACGATCCCAGCCGTTCCATCCACTACATAATATTCGAGCCCTCTTAATTGCATGCCGCCGTATCCTATCAGTCTACTATTAGAAAATATTGAATCGACAGGTGATTTATAAGCAGCAGATGCATCTAATAATAAAAAGCTTTTATCGGTCATTTTTTTTGCATACAGTTGTCTAGCACTGATTTGAAAAATAGATTGCTCCCTTGGTGCAACCCTTTTTAAAAAAAATAAGTCGGAGTAATGCCCTGCTGTTGGATACGTGATATTCGAAACATTGATGTATTGATAACGGTAACTAATATCAAGTGCTGCTTGACGATTTGTTTGACCTGGATAATAATTTTTTTGGACCTTTAAAATGGTGTCGGCAATAGTTTCTTTAAAATAACTGAGCCTAATGGTTGTACGTTTAAATCGGTCAGGCCTATATGTATAGGAGGCATCCATCCGCCATATTTTTCGGGCGTCGGCGTTGTGTCTTAAAAACACCTGCTTGTTATTAATGGTTGCAATATTCAATTCTTTTTGTGTGGCATGCAAAAAACCTACACTAAAACCTTTTGTCAGTTTTTTATCAATAAACGGAATGGTATAACGCGCCGAAAATTGTTTATTATAACCTGTTATTAGCCATATATTTAAATTGTCATTTCTACCAGACACATTGTTTTGAATAAATTTTACGCCATAATTTACACGGTCTAAACTTCTATTTTGATCTACCCACCACTGATTAAAATTTCGGTCTACTAACCTAAAATAAGGAAGCGGCAACAGATACCATCTTTCTTTAACCTGAACCCTAATTTGCCACTGTTCTAAATAGTTAAGTGTATCAATTTTGACATCCACAAATAGCTGCGTATTCATTAACAGCTGCTTGGCCTGAATAATACCAGCACCTAACTGTTGGGCACTTATTGAATCTCCTTTTACAAATGAAAGTTCCCTTAAAATGATATAATCTTTTGTTTTGGAATTGCCAGCAATATCAATACGCGCAATAGGCATTTTTTGTTGTGCCAATCCAGTAAGAGGTGTACTTAAAATGAAGATGAAAAAAAGTAGGCGCATATGGTAAAGCGTTTTCACCTACATATTGAGGTATGAAAGTAAATGATTGTA